>NZ_JAUWQB010000024.1 GCF_030611305.1 Desulfobacula sp.
TTTTCTTTTTTTATTGCCACGAGGATTTATATCAATTATTGGGACGTGTTCCAGAGATCGGCTGTGTTGTTTGATAATGGGTGAATCATATGCAGAATCCATCAAGTCATATAAATTGGTTACTCGCTGGCTGGTAAGCTCAGCCAATGGAAGTGCCGCCTGGCTGTCATGCAGCGAAGCTGAAGTCAGGACACAACTTATGGGGATATGCCCATCTGCTGCATCTATGTGCAGTTTATATCCGATCCAGGATTTCTTGTAACCCTTGCTGTTCCTTTTGGTCCCCACATCACAGACTTTGGGCAACTCTTCAAGCATTTCTTTTGTCCCCATTGATTGTTGTCGTTCTAACCGGGTTGGCTCTTTTATTCGCACTTCACCTTTTCTGGGACGGCCTCTTTTTTTCTTTTGTTTTGGCGGTTTGTTGTTTTTTCTCATAGGCTTCTCTCGGGCATCAATTGATGTGGAATCCCTTGATATGTGCCCGACAATTTTATCACCCATATACTGTTTAATGAGACGGCTATGGACAATCTGAGTTAATCCTGATTCTGAAAACTCTTTAAACGCACGGGAAAAAGATGACTCATGAGGAATATCACAGGCTTTTTCCCAACCACAAATCCTTCGTAAAGCCGGGCTGATCTTCAACCGGTCAATTAATTCCCTTGTCGTATCCATATTATAAATAGCCTTTGCTACGAATGCCCTTGCTATCTGTTTTCTGCTCTTTGGAGATTGACCCTGCCAGTATCCCGGTACCCGGACCATATCCTCAATCCTGATAAGCTCTAAAGTGGTTACCAGGTGTTTTAATTTCTCTGTAAGCGGTTCTTCGACCTGTTTTTCGATAAAAGGGAAAAGAACCTCTTGTACTTCAAACCAAATCTGTGATAATTTTCTCATAAAGCTGCTTCTCTGGTTCAGTTGTTTTTTGTTGTGATTGAACTACTGAAATATACCACAGTTGCAGCTTTTCATCAATTATTAACCCTTGTTGATTCAAAAAAATTGAATTGTTTTTTATCTCTGCAAGAGGCTCTATTACCAATTGTTTCTCCACCTATTATTCCTGATAATATAGGCCAAGGAAGCATAAAAGCCTTTTCCAAAAAAACCCCGAACTGAATAGGCTTATTACTTACTCTATCTCGGTATTTGTCAAGCTATTTCTGTTATTTGTTGGGAGCAAATGAATTGTCCGGATTTGTAGCACATAAACTGTTCGGTTATACTGGAGGCCATAAAGGAGGCTTTCATGAAACGGGCACAAATACTACAGGAGATTCGGAAAATGGAATTTGAACGGATTTATACAGGTTGGAGAGCCAAAAAATTTACCCAAAAACAAGCAGCCAGGATTTTAGGTGTTTGCGAAAGGACTTTCAGGTGTTATATCAATCAATATGATGATGAAAGCAGGGAGGGGCTTTATGATAAACGGCTTACATAAGCATATCACAGAAGGGCGCCACTTGATGAGGTACTGGATGTTTGTATGCTTTATCAGGAAAAGTATTTTGATTTTAATGTAAAGCACTTTTATCGCTGGTATCAGCGGGAACATGATGGAGAGCGCAGATACAGTTAGGTCAAAAACACCTTATATAGAACAAACGACTGGTTCAGAAAGAGCATAAGAAACCTACAGTAGCTTGCCGGATATTTATTTGTTTCATCGGCCCCCTACCTTTCCATAACATGATGTTTAGGTAATTGGCGGGTAAACTCAACGTTAAACTATATGAGCCAAAAACGGCTTCTGAAGCAATTCTTTCAGAACATATTTTATAATAAAAAAATACAGCAGCACTTCATTTTCAATGAAAAAGTCTCTGATTTTTCTTGAAGTACTATCGCTTATAGATGGTATAATCGCTTAGGAGTCAAATTCTACAAATTACCGAGCGCTTCATCAACCAGTCCGGGCTTTTTAAATATTTCCAGAATACCACATCTGGTATAAACAAGATTTGTAGTCTTTGGTGTGAGATTCATCTATATGGGAAACCGCATGACCAAATGAATCAAGATCCCATTACGTTTTATTGGAGAAAAAAAGTAATGGATATCCATTCTGATATGGTGTTGATTATGTCTATACGTCCGGTATTTTTCGGAAAATTTTTGAACCTGATTTTAGCCAGTCCCCACCCAAAATTCTTTCGGTTATATCTGTCAAATCTTCAAATAATTTATCAAGAATTGAATTGATATCATTGATACTTTGAAAGCCATATAACAGTTTCCATAAGGATAATCATTGACTTGAGGGAGCCTCTTCGCCATTCCCGGAAGGTGATGTTTAAGTCAGAAACACCGCCTATCTTAGATAATTCCATTGACTAAAGTCTCTCCCAGGAATATTGGTATGAGAAGAAATAATTAATTACAATTATCAAAGCAAAATCTGAGAATTATATATTCATTCAAGCCTAATAGGGAGATGATCAATGCGATTAATTGAATGGGAAGTTACAGAAGCTGTATGGGAAAGACAAATCAGGATCAGGTTAATTTAAATGGCTATGCGCGAAGAAGTTAACGAAAGAGTTGCCACATCAGATGTCACATTGGATGAGTCTATCTATCCAAGAGAAAAAATTGACCATAAACGTGTCAGTATTTTTGCTGAAAATTTAAGGGATGGCTTTAAATTTGAACCGATTCAAGTTCAAATTCATCCTGAAAAAGAAGGGAAATACCGGATATTGGATGGAGTGCATAGATGGAACGCTCATAAAGAAGTTGGTTTAACTGATATACCGGTGATTATTAAAGATTTAAAAGGAATTGATCCTTTGCTTTATGCCGCTAAAATGGCAATTGGTCCAAAGCAGCTCACTGAAGAGGAAACCAGATCTACAGCTCGACGCGCTTTTCAAAATAATCCCCAGTTAACCTCTTCTGAAATTGGCAAACTCATTGGCAGATCCCGACAGACAATTGACAATTATATTGCAGATCTAAGAGCAGTTCGACAAATTAAGATTGACCAAAAAATCTGGCGGATGAACCGGCTGGGAATTCCTCAAGAAAGAATTGCCAGGCGTTTAGGGGAGACCAGAGATGTTATCCGGAGCCATTTGGGGGAAATGCCAATTATGGCAAAATCCCCAAATAGCGATTTGTCCAAAGGATTAACTATTCCCCAGGTGGCTGCCAAACATGGGTGGAGCGAGCCCATGCTGTGGTCGCTGGTTTTAGAGGGAAAACCCGATCAAACCCGTTTTAAAAACTTAGGTTGGGGGTTGCGCACATGGGATTTGTGGAACTTCAATGATTGTGATCCCCGGTTCGGAGATGACTGGCCGGGACGTATTCCAGCCCAGATGATCGGACACATACTTTTTTATTTTTCCAATCCCGATGACTTGATTTTTGATCCAATGGCAGGTGGCGGTGTAACAGCAGATACGTGTCTGGCTTTAGGTAGAAGGTGCTGGAGTCTGGATATGGAAGACCGGGCAGACCTTCGCCCTGAAATTGAACACTATTACTGGGATATGACGATTAAAAGCTGGGAAGATACGATTCTGGAAAGCAGGGAAAAGCCAGACCTGATTATTTTTGATCCTCCCTATTTTCAGAAAAAGGCCGCAAGCTACGGGGAAAACAGCATAGCCCGGCTGCCCCGCCTTGAATACCTGCATTTTCTGGAAAATTTTTTCAGGTTTCTCAAAACAACCGCCAAGAAAACCACCAGGCTTGCCTTAATCAATTCTGACTGGCGTGATTTTCAAAGTTGTCCTGCTTTAAAAGAAGAAACGCAAAACGCAATCCTGCTGACGGATTATTATAAAATATTGGAACCGGCAGGATGGGAATTGACCCATATCATTCAGGCACCATTGTCCTCGGAACGGTTTAACGCAATTATAGTAAGTGCAATGCAGGAGAAAAAAATCTTAGGCGTTACCAGCCGTTATATTCTTCTGCTGAAACTAAAAATGGATATAGAAAAAAATAATATATCAGGAAAATAGTAATCTTTTTGATTTTTGTTCCCAGTAATTCTCCTATCCTCATGCCCGTTCTTAAAAGAACCAGGATTAATGCTCGTTCCCGGGCAGTATTTATAACAGATAGAAAAAGCTTGATATCGTCTGGATCAATCGCTTTTGGAAGTAAATCCGGAATTTTTAATCTAAATTTATTTTTAATGATATCTGAACTGATCACATCTTTTTCAGCCAGAAATCCAAAAATCGCATACAGGCTTCTTAAGTATCCATTAATAGAAGATGCCATCAAATTATCGTCTTGTAAATATTCGATGAATGCACCTAAATGTTTTCTATCAACAAATTCAAGCCCGTTTATATCCAATGATTTAAAAAACAGAAAAAATCTATTAAGTCCATGAAAATATTGTACCCTGCAAACAATTCTATCCAATCTCAGGAGCAAAAAAAACCTGGTCATATTTTGGCTGGGTTTTTTTATTGGGTGTGTCAGAATTAAAAAACCACGTTAAGAACCACAATAACGAACTGTATCAAATAAAAAAGCTTTCAGGTAAAAATCACCTAAAGCCTCTTATGTTGTGGTGCCCAGGGACAGAATTGAACTGCCGACACGGGGATTTTCAGTCCCCTGCTCTACCGACTGAGCTACCTGGGCTCAAACAACAGAAGGGTTTATATTCTTTTTGACTATCTATGTCAAGGAAAAATCTTTGATAAATTTATGCTTTTACATATCACCGAGGATGTGTTGAACCAGGGTACAGCTTGAAATAGAGGCAGTTTCAGCCCTTAAAATTCTGGGGCCGAGGGAATAAGACAGGAACCCTTTTTCTTTTGCTAATTCCATTTCATTTTTTGAAAATCCCCCTTCAGGTCCGATAAGAATAAGTATTTTTCCATTGGAAGAGGTTTTTTTCAGTGTATTAAGCCGCTGGGTTGCCTTTTCCCAAAACGCAATTTTTAAATCATAGGATGCGGACTGGTTTAACAGTTTTTCAAAACTCAATGGCTTTGAAATATGGGGCAGCCTGCTTCTTTGGCATAGTTTCAAAGATCCTCTGGCAATAGTTTCCCACCGCTTTTTTCGGTTTTCCATTCTTTTTGCGTCAGGGGTGGGAATGGATCGTTCACAAAAAAAGGGAATCCATTTTTGGATGCCAAGCTGTGTCAGATGTTTGATCACAAGATCCATTTTTTTGTCTTTCAGCATGCCTGAACAAAGTGTGATATCAATGGGAGACTCCGTTAAAGAGTCATGCTCATCAATAATATCAAGTTCTATGTTAGCAGGGGAGACAAAAGTAATTATTGCTGTAAAATCTTTTCCTTCACCATTGGTAATTCCGATGTGGTCTCCTTTGTTTAACCGGAGAACTTTAGAAATATGTTTTGCATCCTGACCCTGGATGTTTGCTTTTGACGGTATAGTATTGATTTTTTGAATGATAAATTTTTGCATTATGTGATTGTTTAAAACAAAGGATGGACATTGTAAATGGGTTTTTTAAATAGTTGACACTTTGATCTTGCTTTGGTATTTTTTGACGTTCGCGGATATTGGACAGCACATTGTTTTTAATATCTTAATCAAGTGAGGACTTTATGGCCGATACGACAGATTGGAATGATGATATTTCAGGTGAAGATGAGACAGATGACAGTATTATCGAACTGACGGATATTGTTAAGGAGAGTTCCGACCACACAACCAAAGAAGATGTCATTGAATTGACGGGTATTGTTGAAGAAGGAAGTGCCGATCTCAATCTGGATATTGTTAAGGAAGAGAATGACGAACTTGAAGGAGATTTTGAACTGGAAGATGAAACCTCTTTCAACGAGGAGTTTGAGTTTGAAATAGATGAGCCAATGGAGGAGCCAATAGAGGATAGTTCGCTTGAACATGACCAAGAGATAGTTTCACCTCAAGATTTGACTCTGAGTTCGGAACAATTAGAGGCTGCGTTGGAGCGGGTAATTGAAAAAAAGTTTGGCGATAAAATAGAAACTCTTCTGTTTGAGGTCATGGAAAAAGAAATTGAAAAAGAAATTGCCGAGATCAAGGAGAGGTTGAAAAAAGATCTTGACCCGGCAGGAAACGTCTAAATTCAGGCGAATTATATATAAAAAAGGTTATGGGGATTCATTAAAAGGTCCCCTTTTTCATTAATAAAGGGTTTTAGGAGTTGATTTATGGGTTCTGGTTCTATGGATAAAGGATATGAGCCATCGGGTATTGAAGAAAAATGGTATAAGTACTGGCTTGATAATGGATTTTTTAAGGCAGAGGATAAGAGTGATAAAAATGCCTTTTCTATTGTTATTCCACCGCCGAATGTCACTGGCGTACTTCACATGGGTCATGCTTTAAATAATGTTATTCAGGATATCATGTGCAGGTATAGAAGGCTTTTGGGATATAATGTCCTCTGGATGCCGGGAACAGACCATGCCGGAATTGCAACCCAGAATGTTGTTGAAAGAGACCTTGCCGCAAAAGGACAGACAAGAGATCAGATCGGCAGGGAGGAGTTTATAAAGCAGGTCTGGAAGTGGCGTGAGAAATCCGGCGGAGCTATTATCAACCAGCTTAAAAGACTGGGTGCTTCCTGTGACTGGGATCGTGAACGGTTTACCATGGATGAAGGTCTTTCCGATGCTGTCCGAAAGGTCTTTGTAAGGCTTTATAAAGAAGGACTGATTTACGAGGGTCAGTATATTATTAACTGGTGTCCCCGATGCAAAACAGCCCTTGCTGATCTTGAGGTTGAGTATGAAGAAGAAGACGCTTACCTATATTATATCAAGTATCCCTTTGTGAATAAAAAACAGGGACTTACCGTTGCAACCACTCGGCCTGAAACCATGTTTGGTGATACAGCAGTTGCAGTAAACCCTGATGATGAGCGATTTAAGAACCTTGAAGAGAAAGAGGTGATGCTTCCTTTGACGGACAGGGTTATTCCTATTATTAAAGATGATTATGTGGATATCCAGTTTGGAACCGGTGCATTAAAGGTTACCCCGGCCCATGATCCCAATGATTTTCATCTGGGGGAAAAACATGGACTTCAAAAATTAAAGGTAATTGATGATGACGGACGGATGCTTGACGGTGCGGGGCAATTTAAAGGCCTGGATCGGTTTGAGTGCAGGATTAAGGCTGTTGAAGCGCTTACAGATCAGAGATTGCTGGTAAAAAAAGAACCGTTAAAACACAGTGTGGGTAATTGTTACCGGTGCAGGACAGTGGTTGAACCCATCATTTCAAAACAATGGTTTGTTAAAGTCGCCCCCCTTGCAAAAAAAGCATCAGATGCTGTTCGCAATGGAAGAACCCGGATTATCCCCGACAACTGGTCAAAAACCTATTTTGAATGGATGGACAATATCAGGGACTGGTGTATCTCAAGGCAGATCTGGTGGGGCCACAGAATTCCGGTTTGGAAATGCCCGGCCTGTAAAGAGGTTATTGTTGAAGAGATTGATCCGACTCAATGTCCGGCCTGCGGCTCAAAAGAGATTGCGCAGGAGACAGATGTGTTGGATACCTGGTTCTCAAGTGCACTCTGGCCGTTTTCAACCATGGGATGGCCGGAAACTACGGATCTTTTAAAGACATTTTATCCCACCAATGTGCTGGTAACCGGTTTTGATATTCTTTTTTTCTGGGTTGCCAGGATGATGATGATGGGCACCCATTTTATGGATGAGGTACCATTTGATGATGTCTATATCCATGCCCTTGTCAGGGATGAGCATGGTAAAAAGATGAGTAAATCAAAAGGAAACGTTATTGATCCGTTAAAAGTGATTGATGAATATGGTGCAGATGCGTTCAGGTTTACTTTGGCTGCCTTTGCGGCACAAGGGCGTGATGTAAAGATGTCTGAATCAAGGGTGGAAGGATACCGCCATTTTGTCAACAAACTTTGGAATGCATCACGATTTTCCCTCATGCATATTACAGCAAAAGACACCCAAATTGATTATAAAAAACTTAATCTGGCTGAAAAATGGATACTTTCACGATGTACCTACACATCCCTGGCTGTAAAAGAAGGCATTGAAAACTATAAGTTTAATGAAGCCGCATCTGCCGCTTACCAGTTTGTATGGCATGAATTCTGTGACTGGTTTCTGGAAACAGCAAAGCCTGCGCTTTATGAAAAAGAGGGCGTTCAAAGAAGAGATTGTGCAAGAGGTGTTCTTTCAAAAATCATAGAAGACATTATGATTATGCTTCATCCGTTTATGCCCTTTGTTACCGAGGAAATCTATCATATCCTTCCGGCAACCAAAGGATCTGTTATGGCCGCCTGTTTTCCATATAGTGAAAAAGAATATGAAACCAACAGGAATGAAGCTGTTGAAAAGGAGATGGCCTTTGTATTTGATTTGATCTCCGGTATTCGGAATATCAGAAGCGAGATGAATATTCAGCCGTCCATGAAAATAAAAGTGCTGGCACATACTATGGATGAAAAAGAAAAAATCAGTATTGCTGAAAATAAATCCATTATTGTAAATCTTGCAACGCTTGAAAGTTTTTATTTTTGTGAAGCGGATAATATCCCTTCATCCAGTGCATCCTCCGTCACCGGGAACACTATATGCTTTGTTTTGCTTGAGGGGGTTGTTGACTTTGATAAGGAGATTAAGCGGCTTGAAAAAGAACTTGAAAAAAACACCAAAGAGCTTTTGACTGTACAAAAAAGACTTCATAATGAAAGTTTTCTTGAAAAGGCTCCGGAAGAAGTGATCCGGAAAGTAAAAGGCCACCATGCCGATCTTGAGGAAAAGAATAACAAACTCAAGGAAAATCTTGAAAGAATACAGGAAATGAAGTGAGCGATCATGAACACAATTGAAAATATAATCAGGCTAGCCCTTTTTGAAGATTCAGGGCTTGGCGACATCACAACAGAATGTATTTTATCTCAAAATTTTTCAGGCAAAGGTGTGGCCGTTGCCAAAGAGTCGTTTGTTCTTGCCGGAATTGGAGTGGCAAAAAAGGTATTTAAACTTTTGGATTCTGATTGTGTGTTTTTTTCTTCATTTTCAGATGGTGATCCTATCAAGGAAGGGAAGATTATTTTTAAGGTTCAAGGAGATCTTTTATCTCTTTTAAAAGGAGAGAGGGTGGCCTTAAATTTTTTACAGCGACTCTCGGGAATCGCAACATTGACCCGTTCCTATGTGAAAGAACTAAGCTTTCCGAATGTCCGCCTGACAGATACGAGAAAAACAACGCCCGGATTGCGCAGTCTTGAAAAAGAAGCGGTCAGAGCGGGAGGAGCGCATAACCACCGTATGTCTTTATATGACGGCATTTTGATCAAGGATAATCATATTGCGATTGCAGGCTCCATCAAGAATGCGGTGAGGGCCGTTAAAAACAGAACATCCCATTTAATGAAAATAGAGGTTGAAGTTTCAAATCTTGATGAAGTCAAAGAGGCAATTGATGCGGGAGCCCACGTGATCATGCTGGATAATATGGATTATGACCAGATGACCGAGGCGGTAAAACATATTAACGGCAGGGCCGTTGTGGAGGCCTCTGGAAATGTCTCTTTGGAAACATTGAACAAAATTGCAGCCACAGGTGTAGATGTAATTTCCTGTGGTGCGCTCACCCATCAGGCAAGGTCTGTGGACATAAGTATGCGGATCAATACAACCTGAGTCCTGTCTGTAAAAAATACTTTGAGGAAAATCAGGGTTCTGAGACAAGATAGGTTAATTTGTTCCGGCCGGTATCCTTTGATTTATAGAGGGCTTTATCGGCCCGTCTGATAAATGATTTGGAATTTTCTCCTTCCACAAGTTCGGTGGCGCCGAGACTGACAGTGATTGATGTTTTGATGCCCGGTTCAGGCTCAAACATTTGAGCGGCGATGTTGTCTTTTATTCTTGCTCCAACCACACAGGCTTTTTGAAGCCCGGTTTCCGGCAAAAGAATGACAAACTCTTCTCCACCATATCGATAGGCCGTGTCCATGGATCTCATACAGGGTTTGATGGTTTTTCCAAGCCCCATGAGTACCTTGTCCCCGTCAAGATGCCCCCAGGTATCATTATACACTTTAAAGAAATCAATATCCAGGATCAGTAAAGAAAGGGCTCGTGAATATCGTTTGTATCGGTCGATTTCAATTTTTATCTGGGAAAAAAAATGCCGTGAGTTATAAAGTCCTGTTAATGCATCTGTAATGGCAAGTTTTCTAAGTCTCTTTAAGAGGTCGGCGCGTTCTTTTTTAAACGAAGCTTCCCTTAAAACTCTATGAATTCGTAAATTCAGTTCTTCAAAGCGAAATGGTTTGAAAATAAAGTCACTGGCCCCTGCCTGCACCGCCTTCTCATATGAGTATTTGGCACTGTAACCGGTCATGACCATGACATCAATATTATATAATTCTTTTATTTTGCGGGTGAGTTCCAGTCCGTCCATGCCCTGCATCATAATATCTGTCAGTACAACATCTGCTTTAAATGAATTGAGTATTTCCAGTGCTTCATATGCATTTAAAGCGGTTTTGACTTCATAATTCTGAATTTTCAGATATTTTTTTACGGATTCTTTAATTGCAGTATCGTCATCAACGATCAAAACAGAGTATGTCACAAGTCTTTTCTCCAAAGTTATGTTTTACTGTATGAGCTTTTCTTGACTCTTTTCAACTCAATTGATAGATATAATACTTAGTCGTATACTTGGGTTTTGTCAATATATTAATTTGGAGTAGAATTGAAGTTAAATATAAAGAATATTCGAAATTTCAGCATTATTGCCCATATCGATCATGGAAAGTCAACATTGTCTGACAGACTGATTCAGCTTTCCGGTATTATCTCGGAAAGGGACATGAAAGATCAGATACTGGATTCCATGGACATTGAGAGGGAAAGGGGCATTACCATTAAAAGCCAGACTGTGTCTCTCCCCTATACAGCAGAGGATGGTACCCCATACCTTTTAAATCTGATAGATACACCGGGCCATGTGGATTTTTCATATGAAGTATCAAGAGCGCTGGCATCCTGTGAGGGAGCGCTGATACTGGTTGATGCAAGCCAGGGGGTTGAAGCCCAGACGCTGGCAAATTTATACCTTGCCGTGGAGCATGATCTTTCAATCATACCGGTGATCAATAAAATAGATCTGCCGTCTGCTCAGATTGACTGGGCCAAAGATCAGATTGAAGAGGATCTGGGGCTTGATTCTGATGATGCCTTAGCAGTTTCTGCAAAAGCAGGAACAGGCGTGGATAAAATCTTCCAGGCCGTTGTTGATGGAATTCCGGCACCTGTTTCAAAGGAAGATTCTGTTTTTAAGGCCCTGATATTTGATTCTCATTATGATGCATTCAGAGGGACCATCATTCATTTCAGAATTTTTGACGGCAGCATTAAAAAAGGAGATAAGATCCAGCTTATGTCCAATGATGCCCAGTACAAAGTTGAAGAGGTGGGACTGTTTCAAATAGAACGGCAACCTCAGAAAGAACTTATTGCAGGGCAGGTGGGATACTTTATTGCCGGCATTAAAAATATCAGTGATGTAAAAATTGGTGATACCGTTACCATGGCTGATAAACGGTGTGACAAACCCATGAAGGGCTTCAGGGAGCCGACACCGGTTGTGTTTTCTTCCATGTATCCTGTTGCCTCTGATGATTATGAGGAACTTACTGCTGCTTTGGAAAAGCTTAAACTCAATGATGCTTCTTTGATTTATGAGAAAGACAGTTCCATTGCCCTCGGGTTTGGATACCGATGCGGTTTTTTGGGCCTTTTACATCTCGAAGTAGTTCAGGAAAGGCTTGAACGGGAATATGATGTCTCTCTGATTTTGACATCGCCTTCTGTTATGTATGAGATAACTTATACGGATGGGACGGTGAAAATTATTGATAACCCGGTCCAATATCCTGACCCGGCCGAAATCATCCGGGTCAGAGAACCGTTTATAAACGCTTCCATCATTGTTCCGGATAAATATATGGGCAATGTCATGCAGGTCTGCCATGAATTTCGGGGGGTCAGCAAAAATTACCAGTATTTAACCAGTAGCCGGATGGAAATGAAATTTGAACTGCCGCTGGCCGAGGTGGTATATGAGTTTTATGACCGGCTCAAAAGTGTTACCCAGGGATACGGGTCATTTGACTATGAAATTGCCGGATACCAGGCGACAGACCTTGTAAAACTTGATTTTATTATTAATGGTGAACGGGTGGATGCTTTGTCCCAGCTTATTCACCGGGACAAGGCTGAAGCAAGGGCCAGAACGGCTTGTAAAAAATTGAGAGAAGAAATTCCCAGGCAGCAGTTTAAAATACCCATCCAGGGTGCTATCGGAGGGAAAATTATTTCCCGGGAAACCATATCTGCATTTAGAAAAGATGTGACTGCAAAATGTTATGGTGGTGATATTTCAAGAAAGCGAAAACTTCTTGAAAAACAGAAAAAAGGCAAAAAACGAATGAAAATGGTGGGTTCTGTTGAGATCCCTCAGTCTGCGTTTCTTTCTGTCCTGAAAACAGATTAATGTAAAGCGGCCTTTTTATTCGTTCATTTTTTCAAGCCTGTACCGGAGTGTTGCCCGTGACAGGCCTAATAATCTGGCTGCCTTAGAAACATTGTTCTCTGAAGTTTTCATCGCATACTTGATACAATAGCCTTCCAGATTTTCCAGACTGAGCCCCTGCTCATCAATTATCCTGGGAATCAGTGTGTTCATATTCATATGCTCAAATGATTTTTCCTGGGATTCATTGAGAATGAGATGGCTACTGGTGATTTGAGATCCCTTGCAAAGAATCATGGCACGCTCAAGAACATTTTTCAGCTCCCTGATATTTCCTTTCCAGGGATATTGGATCAGCTTTTTTATTGCTTTCTCTGAAAGTTCCGGCGGTTTCCTGCCAAATGCGTTTGAGAATTTCTGGATAAAATGATTGGATAGTTTCGGGATATCTACTTTTCTTTCTCTTAATGGTGGAATATGAATGGGGAACACATTGATTCGGTAAAAAAGATCTTCCCGGAATCGTTTTTCTTCAACCATTTCTTCAAGATCTTTATTGGTTGCCGCAATGACCCTGACATCCGCTTTAATAGTTTTGCCTCCACCAAGCCGCTCGTATTCCCCCGTTTCAAGTATGCGCAGAAGCTTTGCCTGGACATCAAGCTCCATATCTCCAATTTCATCTAAAAAGAGTGTACCACCGGAAGCCAGTTCAAATTTCCCCATTGTTCTTTTGTGGGCACCGGTAAACGCTCCTTTTTCATATCCGAACAATTCGGCTTCCATGAGGGTAGAGGGAATCGCTGCACAATTTACGGTTAAAAACGGGCCGCTGGAGCGGGGACTGTTGATATGAGTGGCACGGCTTAGAAGCTCCTTTCCGGTTCCGCTTTCTCCTGTTATCAGAACGCTTGTATCTGTGTTGGATACGGAGCCTGCAAGTTTAAGGACATCGCATATTCTGGGCGAATCACCCACTATATTTTTAAAGGTATACCGATCCTCAATTTCCTGTCGAAGATACCGGACCTCATAGGTCAGGCGACTGATTTTTAATGCTTTTATAACGCTGGAACGCAATTTTTCTTCTTTAAAGGGTTTGGTAACATAGTCAAACGCTCCTTTTTGAATGGCCTTGACTGCATTTTCGATAGACCCATAGGCGGTAATGACAATCACCGGGATTTCAGGATCTTTTTCTTTGATGGTTTGAAGCACTTCCATTCCATTAACTTTGGGAAGTTTTAGATCCGTAATCACAAGGCTAATCGTTTCGTTTTCAAATATGTCGATTGCCTGTTCACCGTCAACGGCTTCATGGATGTGAAGATCCAAATCGGAAAGCTGCATCACAATAACCTGACGCATCCTTTCTTCATCTTCGACTAATAATACATTAGCTGCCATGTTTATTCTCCTGATAATACCAGAGGGAACAATAGTTTAAACTGTGTTCCTTTTTTCGGTATGCTTTTGATTTTAATCTGACCTTTGTGGGATTTGATAATCTGGGAAACAATAGACAACCCGAGCCCGATACCGTCATCCCGGAAACTGACAAAGGGATCCATGATTTTTTCCATTTGTTCATCGCTGATACCACAACCCTGATCCATGATAGATACCGTCAGATAATCAGGGTTGTGCTGGATTAACCCCTTGATGGGAATTATTGCCGCATCAATGCTTTCTTTTCCTTTTTCAATATTGATCTTGACGGTAACGGTTCCGCCGTCGGGCATAGATTGTATTGCATTTAAAAAGATATTCCAGAACACTTCCTTTATCTGATCCGGATCAGCCAGAATAGTCGGGGCCATACTCGGAAAATCCCGGTCTATTCTGTACCCTTTTTCAACAAACCGTTCTTCTGTGGAGATAAGAATCTCTTCAAGAAGATCAGTGATATCAATCCGCTGAAAATTGGGAGAAGCAGGTTTGGCAAAATCAAGGAATGCTGTCAGGGTTTTGTTAAGCCTCTCCACTTCTTTTATAATAAAATCGGCTGCCTTTTCCCTCATCTCCATGGGGCGATTAGAGTTTGATACCACCTGTGCGGATCCAAGGATGATTCCTAAAGGGTTTTTAATTTCATGGGCGATACCGGCGGTCATTTGCCCAACAGCTGCCAGCTTCTCCTTTTGAGCAAGCTCGGCATAGGTTTTTTCCAATTCACGGGTGCTCATCTCCAGTGAAGATGCCATTTGATTAAAAGAACCGGCCAGGGCAGAAGCAATATCAGGATCAGTAATGTTCACTTTATATTCAAGATCTCCACTGGAAATTCTTTCAATTCCTTTTTTGAGAATATTCAAAGGTCTGACGATGGTCATGGCAATAAGATAGCTTAAGAGGCTGGAAAGAAGAATGCCTGCAATCACGAGAGTGATAATGCCCTTTTTAATGGCTTCAACATTTTCAAGAAAATCCGAGACCGGCAGGGTAACACCAACCGTCCAATCATTTCCGGGATAATCTGTATAGGCTGTAAAAAACTTGTCACCCTGAAATGTGGACATGCCGAATCTCATATTTTTTTGGTTCAGATCGGTCAGGCAGGTTCTTAAAAGATCAATATGATAGGGGTTCCAGGGAAGCTGAACAAGTGAGGGATGTGCTATAACCCGGCCTTGTTTATTTTCAAATATATAGGCAAATCCTTGTTTGCCGATTTTAATCCCTTTTAAAAATCTTGAAAATGAGGATATATCAATATCGATTCCGCAGACAGCCCAGATAGAACCTGTTTTATCATAAATGGGAACGGATACGGTCATACCTGGTTTCTGTGTGGATGCAAACAGATAGACATTAGTCCAGTGGACATCTTTTGTCTGTATGGCACCCCGGTACCATGGCCTGACACGTGGGTCAAACGTCTTGTGAACTTCGGGGATCTGTGCCGGTGCCATTAAAAAACGACCTGTTTCATCCCCGAAATTGATGTTGAAAAATTCAGGATGTTCCTGTTGAAAAAGGTGAAGATATCTAAGAATTTCTTTGTCATCAGAATGGTTGATTAAATCATTTTCAAAAAAAGATTTAATCAGTTTTGCATTATAGGTATGGTGGGATAAGAAAGATTCCACCCGTTTTGAAATCTGGACTGCTGTGCCAAGGGCATATTGCTGCATTTGCTTTTCTGCAACCCTTCTGGCCTGTAGGTAGCAAAAATAACCGGTTCCCGGAATCACAATGACGATGATCAGAGTCAGCGCCAAGAATACCCTGACCTGAAAAGAGTGCCAGAAAATACTTAAGTTTTCTCTTAACCACATAAAGGGCTAATACTCCTTTGCATTGTTTCTTATCTCCCTGGCCAGGTATGGGTTGGCAATGTTAAGGGCCAAATATTTTTCAATATATGGCATTGCTATTTGAGCATATCTTTCATCCTGTAACAATAATTTGATGGCAAGCCCTGTCGGAACACTATTTTGATAGTTCTTCCACAAGAGATCAAAAGCGTTAAACACTTCGTTTCTGTTTGGGGCATGCCGAATGATTTCCAACAGCGCAAGGCTGGCCCATTGCTTGTTTGTTGTATCCTTTGTCGGTTGTTTTCCCGTGACGGTTAAGGGGTAAACCAGGCTGACCCAGGGAACCGGTGAAGATATCCCCATTTGCAAATCCGGATAAGTTTTTACAATATGCCGGAAATACGGAATCCCGATTTTTTTTTCTTTTAGCAGGTCACAGTGAATCCACCCAAGATACCAGTTTGCTTTTACAAGAATTTGCGGATATCCCTTAAAATTTTTAATCACATCACGATAATCTTTAATGGCATTGTAATAAGCCTGCCTTGCCGCAAACCTGTAATCATAGCCAAGATTCATATAAGCGAGATTAAGGGCGGCATTGCCGCATTGAAGCTTGGCTTCAGGGAAAAAGTTGAACAGGATTTTTAAAGCTGCTTTTTTTTCTTCAGGATCAGGGAATACCGATTTGGCATAGTTTAACTGGCCCCGGGCTGTTGGAAATTGCGGAATTTTAAATCCTTGAAAAGAGATGATTGGCGGATCAGATTTGGGTAATGAGAGAGACGTTGGTTTATCACTGCAGCAATCTGATGCCAGAGCAGCTAAGAACAGTAAAAGTATAATTATTATAGCCAGTGTTTTTTTCATTCAATTCAATCTAATAATTCTGGACAAATTAACCTGTCAGACAAATATCACAGAGTCCAATAGATATACAAGTTTTTGTATTTGCAAGAATACTGCCAAATAGTATCAGGTGAGCAATCGACGGAGATCAAAGCTTTGGTGAAATCGTTGCTTGTTGTGTATTTCTAAACATTTCTTGACTTTATTATGATAGTTTATTTAAAATATAAAAACGCATGAAAAAATCAAAGTAAGCATAGTATGTTTCATTCAAGATAATTTTTATATCAGGGAGAACTATTATGATCTCTTGCAAAATTATAAAATCAGTTTGGCTAATCTTGGTCATGTCAATGATCCTGGTTTTCTTTTCTGTTCCTGCCAGTGCCTTTGATGTTTTTATAGGAACATCAAACCCTGGAACATTTTCTCACTTTACCGGCCGACTACTTGAAAGGGTTATCAATAAACAGATTAAGGAGATAAACTGCAAGGCAGTGCCTGCATCAGGGGATATTCACAATCTTACAAATCTCTCGCAGGGATCATTGGATATCGCTTTGATCGATTCACGCATGCTGCATGATGCAATAAACAAAACCGGAAATTTCAAATTCCTTGATATCAATTATCAAAACTTAAGTATTCTTGTCCCTCTTTATGATGTGCCATTCACCCTTATTGCGGGCGATAATACCGGTATCACAAAACTTGACGATCTCAAAGGGAAACGGATAAATGTTGGTGCGCCTCTATCCCTTCAACGTCTTTCGGTTGAAACGATTTTAACGGCAAAAACCTGGTCAAAAAATAATTTTAGCCTGGTGGCTGAAATTTCAGATTCCCAGTCACAGGACACCATGGCCTTTTGTCACGGCGACATAGATGCAATGATCCATGTCGGTGTGCATCCTGATCCCTCATTGCAACAGCTATTCAAGCTCTGTAAAGCAAAAGCAGCAGACATGAATGATAATGATATTCAAAGCCTTGTTCACCGCCATCCAGCTTTTTCAAAATTCACCATTCCGGCGGGAACCTATCCTTCTCAGACAAGTGACATCATAACATTTGGAACACAGACCCTTCTGGTAGCGTCAAAAAACCTTGATGAAGAAACAGTATATGCCATGCTCAATGCCATATACAGAAGTCACAAAAGACTTTCCAATGCACATCCTTCATTAGCATTAAAAAAACCGGACATAAAGCAAACGAGCTACGCCGGTATAAAACTGCATGCCGGAGCATTGAAATATTTTTCCGGGCAGTGATAAATTATTTACAAGTCCTGATGTTTGAATTTCTGTGGCTCACAAGGTTCTTACCGCTTATGGCATGAAAATTGCTGTGGATTTTAGATTTAAAATTGGTTTTAATTTTAGATAAAGCGATTTACCCAAAATGATGAATACACAAAGATTCAATCGTTTTTTATTTCCATTAACTTCTTTCACAATAGGTGAATTCCATGGATTATGAATGTATTATTTATGAAAAAAAAGACAAGATCGGCCTGATCAAACTGAACAGGCCTAAAGTGCTTAATGCGATGAACCGGCAACTCTGGGTTGAGATGCAGGATGCCCTTGAGACTGTAAAACAGGACAATGATATCAAGGCGCTGATCATCACCGGTGAAGGCAGAGTATTTTCAACCGGGGCAGACCTTAAGGATTCAAAAGACAGAAGTATTGAAGATTACAGGATATATCTTGAATCTTTACAGGAAGCATCAAGAAAGATCATACGATTTGAAAAACCAACCATTGCAGCAATTAACGGTTATGCGCTGGGTTCCGGTTATGAACTTGCCCTGGCCTGTGATATCAGGATTGCTGCTAAAGAAGCTCTTATCGGGTCCCCTGAGGCAAGGGTAACTTCATCTGTAACCGGTGGTGCATTCCGTCTTGTTCAGGACCTGGTCGGCCCGGGCAAGGCAAGAGAACTTCTTTTTACTGCAGAAAATATTACCGGAGAAGAAGCTGAGCGTATTGGCTTGGTCAATAAAGCCGTACCTTTGGTTGAGTTGATGGATAAAGCAATTGCCATGGCCGAAAAGATTGTTGCCAATTCGTCTTTTTCCTTGAAACTCATTAAAAAGGGATTTCTCATGGCCCAGGGAGAAACTAGTCTTGAGGCATTAATGGATTATGAGATTGAGGCATGTCTCGCCTGTGTTTCAACAAAGGAAAGAGAACAGTCATTAGATAATTTTGAGCAGAGAAAAAAATAACCAAAGGAAAAAAACAATGTTAGAAAAAGTGCTCAATGCCAAATCAGTTGCCATCATCGGCGCATCAAAAAATAAAACAAAGCGGGGATACCAGGCCATTAAAACCCTTAAAGCTGATGGTTTTGAAGGACAGATTTATCCGGTTAATCCAAAGGAGGATATGATCCTCGGGTTTCGCTGTTATAAAGATATTACGGATATTGAAGGTTCCGTAGATCTCGCTTTAATTACAACCCCTGCCAGAACGATTCCGGGTATTTTAAAAAGATGCGGTGAAAAGAATGTTGCCGGCGCTGTCATCATTGCCGGTGGTTTCAGGGAACTTGGAGACAAAGGAAAAAAACTTGAAGAAGATCTTGTCGCTGCAGCAAAAGAAACCGGTGTCAGATTAATCGGACCCAATACTTCCGGCATGATTAATCTGAAAAGCAATATGAACCTTGTGGGAATCCAGAATGCCCCTAAAGGACACATAGCACTGCTCTGCCAGAGTGGCAACATGGCGCTGACACTGATTACAGAGGCCACAATCCGCAAGCACGAGGGGTTTACCTATTATGTCGGGGTTGGGAATGAGTCAGACATCAAATTCCATGAGTATCTTGAATTTTTCAGAAATGACCCGGACACGAAATCCATCCTGATGTATGTCGAGGGAATGAGCGAGGGGCGCAAATTCTTGCAAGAAGCCCATAATACAAGCATTAAAAAGCCGATTATCCTCTTAAAGAGCGGCCGGTCAGCAACAGGAAAAAAATCAGCGGGGTCACATACCGGATCTCTGGCAGGGATGAGTGAAGTGGCAAATCGAGCCTATGAACGTGCCGGTATCATCGTGATTGAGAACTCAGATGAATTGTTTCCAGTGGCAGAGACTCTTTCCAGTCAGCCGTCGATTAAAAACAATTCCATTGCTATTCTTGCTGATGGCGGGGGACATGCAACCATTGCTGCGGATCTTTTGACGGATCACAATATTAATATGCCGGAATTATCTGATAAAACCAAGGAAAAATTAAGGAAAATTCTGCCTGAAGCAGCATCCCTTATCAATCCTGTAGATGTGGCAGGGGGAACAGATTCTGATCCCAGCCTTTTTGCAGATTGTGCCAAAATTATTTTAAAAGATCCAAGTGTTGGCGGGCTTCTGGTTGTCGGCCTTTTTGGCGGATATGGCATCAGGTTTGAAGAAAGCCTTTCCATTGGAGAGGAAGCTGCAGCCCATCGATTCGGGGCAATGGTAAAAAAGAAAAGTAAACCGATTTTTGTGCATTCCCTTTACAGCTCATATGAGTCCCGGGCCCTGGATTTGCTGCGGCACTATGATATACCGGTTCACGATTCTCTGGATATCTCATGCAAGTGCGTAGCCTCGCTTTGTAAATATGGCAATTATTTAAAATCATATCATGCAAAAACCAATTTTATTTTTAACTGGCGGGCTATGGCAAGAAAAGAAGGGGTGCAGATTATTGAAAATGCCAGGAAAGAAGGCCGTCATGTGCTTTTAGAGCATGAGGCAAAACAATTGATCAAGCTTCATGGTGCTCCAACCTCTATAGGTCAGGTGGCGAAAACTGAAGATGAGGCATGGGAAATTGCAAGTAAAATCAAAGCGAGCGTTGTATTAAAAATTGTTTCACCGGATATTCTGCATAAAAGTGATGCCAAGGGAGTTATGCTGAATCTGAGTTCTGAAAGTGATGTCAGGAAAGGATTTCGTCAGATTATTAAAAGCGCTAATGCCTATAACCCTGATGCTGACATCCGGGGTATCCTTGTTGCTCCAATGGCGCAAAAGGGTCTTGAAATCATCATTGGAACCAAGATAGATGAACAGTTCGGGCCGGTTATCATGTATGGACTGGGAGGTATCATGGTTGAAATTATGAAAGATGTGACATTCTGGGTTTTGCCCATTAATCCTACTTCCTGTAAAAAAATGCTGGAAGATACCCGCTCTTCTATCCTTTTAGATGGCGTAAGGGGGCAGAAAGGGTATGATAAAAAATCATTAAAAAAACTGATATCCATGTGTTCAGAGCTGATCGAATCCTACCCTGAAATTGAGGAGATGGATCTCAATCCGGTGATTCTTTATGAACAGGGGCTGGATGTTGTAGATGCAAGAATTATATTGAAAAAATAACTTTACAAATTATTATGATAACGATAGGTTTTAAAGTATATTTCTGGCAGCAACAATGCAAAATAGTTGTTGATGAAATGATCAAACTTGATGAGATACTCAAATTTTACTGTGGTCATCCTTCTGATTGCTATTTGACTGATTCTATAAGGATTCAAGCTTAATAATTGATCATATCATCAATCCTAAGAGAATGAATCATGTATGGGAGTTTTGGTGTTTCATGTAAAAGTGGCTATGGCATGAAGATTGCTCTTTTGGTAACGTGATAACCTGACTATAATTGTAAATAAAAAAAGGAGGAGGTAAAGGCAAATAAAAAGTTTTGAAATTGAGGATTATTCTTTAGCATGACAGCAAAGATAATTAATTATTTAAATTTTGGAGGTTCAAATGAAGAAGTTATTTGTTTTTTGTATCGCAGCACTTTTTGGATTGGTTCTTTTCATGGGTTCAGCTCCTGTTCAGGCAGCTGACCAAACCTTTGTCACCATTGGAACCGGCGGTGTAACCGGTGTGTATTATCCAACCGGCGGTGCCATTTCGCGTTTGGTGAACAAGGGCAGAAAAGTTCATAATATCCGTTGCTCAGTGGAGAGTACGGGTGGGTCTGTATACAACCTTAATGCAATTAGAGCAGGCGAACTGGACATGGGTGTCTGCCAGTCAGACTGGCAGTATCATGCGTATCATGGAACCAGCAAGTTTGCTGCTAAAGGACCCAATAAAAATTTGAGAGCTGTTTTCAGTATTCATCCTGAGCCCTTTACAGTAGTTGCGCGTAAAGATTCCGGTATAAAAAATTTCGCAGACCTGAAAGGTAAACGGGTCAATATCGGGAATCCTGGTTCTGGCCAGCGCGGAACCATGGAAGTTGTCATGAAAGCCCTTGGCTGGACAAAAGCTGATTTCAAACTTGCTTCAGAACTTAAATCTGCTGAACAGTCATCTGCGCTTTGCGACAACAAAATTGATGCCATCGTATTTACGGTTGGTCATCCTTCAGGGTCTATCAAAGAAGCTACCACTTCCTGTGATTCTGTGCTGGTAAATGTGACAGGTCCTGCCATTGACAAACTTGTTAATGAAGCTGATTATTATAGAACAGCATCAATTCCTGGCGGCATGTATCGAGGAACTGATACTGATACAGCAACTTTTGGTGTGGGTGCAACTTTTGTCAGCTCAACCAATACCCCTGAAAATGTTATTTATCATATTGTAAAAGCAGTTTTTGAAAATTTTGATCAGTTCAAAAAACTCCATCCGGCATTTGCAAATCTGAAAAAAGAAGAGATGATCAAAGATGGTCTTTCCGCACCACTTCATGACGGTGCAAAGAAATACTACAAAGAAGCAGGGCTGTTGTAATCCTTTCCTTGGTTTGAATAAAGAAGTGTGCAGCCAAGACAATTATGATCGGGTGCTGCACACTTTGTTTTTTTTAAGAATTAAGTAATTGTCTGTCTAAACAACCCTTTTCCCCATGGAGGAATCATCAAAATGACTGAAGCAAATAGCACTGCAGTCGATCAGGATGCACTCCAAGAGATGATTGCCGAGGCGGATACCGGAGCGAGAAATCCTGTCGGCGCATTTCCCAAGAAAGTCCTCTTTTTTATCCCCTTAATGTGGACACTCTTTCAATTATGGTATGCCTCTCCCTTGCCGTTTATTTTCAATATCCTGGTATTTAATTCCACAGAAGCAAGGGCCATCCACCTGGCATTTGCCATGTTTTTAGCCTATACTGCCTATCCCACGTTCAAATCATCTCCAAGAGATTATATCCCCCTTCAGGATTGGTTTTTGGCATTGGTCGGGGCATTCTGCGCAGCCTATCTATTCCTGTTTTATGCAGGGCTTTCAGAACGTCCGGGTGATCCCCTGACTATTGACCTTGTTGTTGCAGTGATTGGCTTGATTTTATTATTGGAAGCAACAAGACGTGCCTTAGGGCCACCGTTAATGGTGGTCGCTTCAGTCTTTATTTTTTATACCTTTGCCGGATCCTGGATGCCGGATGTGATTGCCCACAAAGGTGCAAGTCTTGTGAAAGGCATGTCTCACTACTGGCTGGGTACAGAAGGGGTTTATGGGGTGGCAATAGGAGTTTCAACAGGCATGGTTTTTATGTTTGTGCTGTTCGGATCTTTATTGGAATCAGCAGGTGCGGGTAATTACTTTATCAGGACAGCATTTGCAGGCCTGGGCCATATGAAAGGGGGGCCTGCCAAGGCAGCAGTCGTATCCTCCGGTATGACAGGGCTTGTATCAGGGTCTTCCATTGCCAATGTCGTTACCACCGGAACCTTTACCATACCCTTGATGAGAAAAGTCGGGTTCTCGGCGGAAAAGGCAGGCGCAGTTGAGGTTGCCGCTTCCACCAATGGTCAGCTCACCCCGCCTGTTATGGGTGCCGCAGCCTTTTTAATGGTTGAATATGTGGGTATTTCCTATCTTGACGTTATAAAGCATGCGTTTTTACCGGCTATTATTTCTTATATTGCATTGGTTTATATTGTCCATCTTGAGTCATGTAAAATGGGGCTCAAGGGCATGAAAAGAACGGTTACAAAAACCGTAGCCCAAAAAGTATTCTCCTTTATTATGACCTTTCTTTTTATTATTATCATTGGTGGTGCGACCTATTACGGTCTTGGCTGGATAAAGGTTGCAGCCGGTAAGGCAACTATTTATATAGTAACCCTTTTGCTTGCAGCAGTATATTTTGCATTGGTCTGGCTTGCCTGCAGGGTGCCGGAACTCGAAGTCACACATGAAATTAACGAATTACCAAATCTTGGTGAGACAGCCCAGGCAGGCTATTATTTTTTGCTCCCTGTTGTTGTCCTGATGTGGTGCTTGACGGTAGAGAGGCTGTCACCATCTTTATCAGCCTATTGGGCAACCATGCTGCTCATGGTTATTGTATTGACTCAGCGGCCGCTAAAGGGATTTATAAGAAAAACAAAAGGGGATGAATTTTCTTTTAAAAAAGGATTTAATGAGTTTGTTAACGGCCTTGTGTCGGGTGCAAGAAACATGATCGGCATTGGTGTGGCAACGGCAGCCGCCGGTATTGTTGTCGGAACAGTAACCCTTACCGGTATCGGTCTTGTCATGACCGAGTTTGTGGAGTTTATTTCCGGTGGAAATCTGCCGCTCATATTATTTTTTACGGCAATAATCAGCTTGCTCCTGGGCATGGGACTTCCCACGACAGCCAATTATATTGTCGTATCTACTTTGATGGCACCGGTTATAGTGGAACTGGGGGCACAAAACGGCTTGATTGTGCCTTTGATTGCAGTCCATCTTTTTGTGTTCTATTTTGGTATCCTGGCAGATGATACACCGCCTGTGGGGTTGGCTGCCTTTGCGGCAGCCGGGATATCCGGCGGTGATCCAATCCGCACGGGCATCCAGGGGTTTACCTATGATATCAGGACCGCTATTCTACCTTTTATGTTTATTTTTAATACAGAGCTTTTGATGATCGGGATCGGTAGCTGGTTCCACCTGATCACTGTTGTGGTTTCCTCCGTGATTGCCATGCTGGCATTTGCCGCCGCTACCCAGGGCTTTTTCCTGACAAAGAGCCGGTTTTATGAAACCATTGCTCTGCTGCTGGTGACCTTTACCCTGTTCCGGCCCGGATTTTTCTGGGACAAGGTTTATCCGCCCTTTGAGGAAAAGCCCGGGACCCAATTGGTTCAGATCGTTGAAAACCTGGAACCCGGTTCCATGCTTCGTCTGAAAATCAAAGGCGAGAATATTAAAGGCAAGGAGTATACAAAAGCCTTAATGTTTCCAGTGGGTAATGCCCAAAACGGTGTGGACAGGCTTAATGAGATCGGGTTTGAAACACGCATTGAAGATGGTAAGATCCTGGTGGATAATGTGGTTTTTTCAAGCAATGCTGAGAAAATGGGAATTGATTTTGATCAGGAAATATTAATGGTCAAAATTCCATCAAAGCGGCCGTCAAAACAACTAATGTTTATTCCGGCACTGGGTTTGCTGGCATTGGTCTTTTTTGTGCAGCGAAAAAGAAGGGATAAACTTGCACCAACCTGATTTTTTTTTACAGGAGTAACTTATGTTTAAAAAAATACTAGTACCCATTGATGTGGATTATCCAAAAACATCAAAGGCAGTATATGATAATGCAGCAGATATTGCCAGATTGAGTGGTGCCGATATTCATTTGGTTAGCGTGATGCCGGGATTTGGTATGCCCATAGTGGCCTCTTTTGTTACAGATGAAATGAAAAACGAAGCCAAAAAAGAATTTGCAAAAGCATTAAAAGAATTCATGGATAAAAACTGTGGGGACAATGTCACCGCCAAAGTGCTGGTTGGCAAGCATCATGAGGTGATTCTGGAAATGGCAGATAAATGGGGGGCAGATTTAATTGTGGTTTATCATAACCACAGGCGCAAGGTTAATGAGGCGTTTTCACAGACCTGTGCCCAGAAGATCGTTAAGAATGCCAATTGTTCTGTTTTAAGGTTACGCAATGTTTTAAGCTGATATTTAAGTATTTATTGACAGAAACCAAGGCTTTAGCTACACAAACATTTTATGTGGTTAAAGCCTTGCTGTCTGTGTCGTTCTACAGGGATGAAGTTTTTTAATAGCTTAACAAGAAATAAAATGGTATTTTTAAGGCTGTTTTTCTGCTCCTCTGAAAATTGAATTAATGAGAAGACGGGTAAAATTAAACCATGAAAATCAGCAATCGTATGAAAAGACCCACTCCTTTAAAATCCGGGGATATATTAGGTGTCTGTGCTCCGTCCGCACGCTTTGATACTGAAAAATTAAACAAGGGGATTCATGTTCTTAAAAATTTGGGTTTTGAGGTTAAAGTCCCCGAAGAGATTTTTAAAAAGAAGAGATATCTTGCAGGAGATGATGTACTTCGGGCAAATGTGATCAACAAACTTTTTTCAGATTCGGATATAGATGGAATTATTTGTGCCAGGGGTGGTTTTGGCGCGATGAGAATCCTGAATCACTTAAACTGGAACTGTATCAAACAAAATCCCAAACCGTTTATCGGGTTCTCTGACAATACGGCAATATTGTTGTCTATCATTGGTGAAACAGGAAATTCAGTTATTCACGGGCCCAATGTGGTTTCATTTGCCAGTGCCCCTGAAAAAACCATTGATTCGTTTTACAAAACACTAATGGGCTCTTTGGATAAAATCGAAGTGATGGACGGGCAAATTATCAAACCCGGTAAGTGTACAGGCGTATTAAAGGGAGGGAACATCTCAACCATATCCCATCTCCTGGGTACAAAATTCCAACCGGACTTTAAGAACACTGTTCTATTTCTGGAGGACATCGGAGAGCCAGCCTATAAAATTGACCGGATGCTGACACAGATGAAAATGGCAGGTCTGTTTAACGGGATACGGGGAGTGATTACCGGGGCCTTTAAAAAATGTGACAATGATGAGTATATAGAAGAGATACTGTCTGAAATATTTGAGGAATACAATGTTCCGATTCTTTCAGGGTTGGATTCCGGCCACGGAAAGGTTAATTTATCTTTATGCATGGGAGCTTATATTAAGATGGATACAATATCTTCAAGAATTCACTGGATTTAATTTTTTATGGACAAAGACAGAATCTCCAAAGAGATGGAACAGGCCATTTTAAAAGGTGTTTTCCCCGGGGCAGTTCTATTATGTGCCGCAAACCAGAAAATTGTCTTTCATGAATCTTATGGGATGGCTGATATTTTTGAAAAAAGAAAAATGAGAAAAGATAGTATTTTCGATCTTGCTTCCTTGACAAAACCCCTGGCAACAACACTGGCCTTATCTAAGCTCATTGAAAGACATCAGGTTTTTTTGGACCAGAAGACAGGATCAATTCTGAAAGAATTTAAAACATCCCCCAAAGCAGACATTACCATTGATATGCTGCTCAGACATACTTCAGGGTTTCCCGCCCTTCGTGAGTATTTTAGAAAAATTATAAAAACAGATGAAAATCCAAGGCAATATCTTAGGCATCTTCTTGTCCATGAACCACTTGAGAATAATATTGGCGAACGCCAGATATATAGTGATTTAGGCTTTATGGTCCTGTCATGGATAATTGAAAAAATAGCCGGCCAAAGACTGGATCGGTTTGTTTCAGAGCAAATTTATTATCCCCTTGAAATAGATGATCTGTTTTTTATAGATCTGAATCTAAAAAATGAAAAATTTAACAAGTATCGACAAAAAATTGTGGCCACTCAGAAATGTCCCTGGAGAAAAAAAGTTTTGAAAGGTGAAGTAGACGATGATAATGCCTGGGCTGTTGGAGGGATAGAAGGGCATGCCGGACTTTTCGGAGATGCCGGCTCAATATATAAACTTTGCTGTGAAATATTGAATGCATTGCTAAATAAATCAACAAAGGTATTGGCACCGGATATTATAAAAACCTTTGTTCAAAAGAACAATCAATATGATATGGTTGCAGGATTTGATACTCCCTCAAAAAAGAATTCTTCTTCCGGCCAATTTTTTTCAGCCTCATCTGTGGGCCATCTTGGGTTTACAGGCACCTCTTTCTGGATTGATCCTGAAACATCATTGATAATTATTTTTTTAACCAATAGAGTACACCCTTTAAGATCAAACGAGGGGATAAAAAAATTCCGTCCGCAAATACATGATTTAATATATTCTGAATTAATATGAAATATTGTGGTGCTAAGGCTTTTTGGACTTGTAAAAAACTGTTAAGTTTGTTAGCAAATAATCTTTGATAAGATCTTTTGTGTTTAAATACAATGTATAAATATTTTTCTTGGAAGAGGTAAAATGAATTTTATAATAGACTCTTTGCTTGGGGCGTTTTCCAATGATCTGGCCATTGATCTTGGGACTGCAAACACACTTGTTTATGTTAAGGGAAAAGGAATTGTATTGAGCGAGCCCTCAGTTGTTGCTGTTAGAACGGATAGAACGGCAAAAAGCAAAGTGCTTGCTGTGGGTACTGAAGCAAAAAGAATGCTGGGTCGCACCCCTGGTAATATTGTCGCTATAAGGCCAATGAGGGATGGTGTGATTGCTGATTTTGAAGTCACAGAGGCGATGTTAAAGCATTTTATTCGAAAAGTTCACAATAACAGGAAAACCCTTGTCCGCCCTAGAATTATCATAGCAGTACCATCTGGTATTACTCAGGTTGAAAAAAGAGCGGTTAGAGAATCGGCAGAATCTGCCGGGGCAAGAGAAGTTTTTTTAATTGAAGAACCCATGGCTGCAGCAATTGGTGCAGACCTCCCCATTTCTGAACCGATCTGTAATATGGTTGTTGATATTGGTGGCGGAACAACGGAAGTAGCCGTCATTTCACTTTCCGGTATTGTTTATACGAGATCTTTAAGGGTTGCTGGTGATAAGATGGACGCTTCCATCAGTCAGCATATAAAGCGAAAATACAATCTTCTGATTGGTGAGAGAACCGCAGAAATAATCAAAATAACTATTGGAAATGCATATCCTGATCTTGAAAATCTTGAAACTATAGAGGTCAAGGGCCGAGACCTTGTATCCGGTATTCCAAAAATACTTGCCATTGATTCTGAGGAAGTTCGAATCGCCATTTCCGAACAGATTGATGCAATTGTTGAAACGGTTCGTATTGCACTTGAACAGACGCCTCCTGAACTTGCAGCAGATATTGTTGATTCCGGAATTATTTTAACCGGCGGGGGTGCTTTACTGAAAAATTTGGACAAACTACTTAAAGAAAAGACCGGGCTTCCCATTGTTATAGCCGATGATCCATTGTCTACTGTTGCTCTTGGTTGCGGGAAAGTCCTCGACAATATCGATATTTTGAAAGAAGTAACCATTAGTTGATTTAATGTTTTCACAAAAATTGCTTATCTTTGTTGGAGTTGCTCTCTTTATTGCTATCAATTTTATCGTAATGACCATGAGCAGCAGGGAATCAATACCGACCAGCGGCATTGAGCGATTATTCATTACCATTACTTCTCCAGTTCAACAGGCAGTCACCACGACCATTCATTTTACCCAGAATGTCTGGGACACTTACTTTATGTCGGTCCTTGCCGTTAAAGAGAATATTGAACTTAAAAAACAGCTTGGGAAAGCAATAGAAATCAAAAATCGGTATGAAGAGCTGGAACTTGAAAACACCCGGCTTAAAAAATTTGTTAATTTTACGGGCCAGGTTCTGGACACTTATGTGGCAGCTCAAATTATTGCAAGGGACCCATCTCCATGGTTTAAAACCATTATAATCGATAAGGGCGCAAAAGATGGTCTTGTGAAAGGAAGTCCTGTGGTTGTTTCCGAAGGAATTGTCGGACAAACAATCAAAGTTGCAAACGATTATTCCAGAGTTCTTTTGATTACGGACAGAAACTCTGCTGTTGATGCTCTTGTCCAGAATTCCCGTGTTCGCGGTATTGTAAAAGGGAACAATGAGGACAATTGTTCTTTTGTATATGCATTAAGAAAAGATGAGATGAAAGAGGGTGAAATGATTATCTCCTCCGGATTGGATCAAGTGTTTCCCAAAGGGCTTAAAATCGGCAGAATTTTAAAAGTGACAAAGGTCCATTCTCAACTTTTTCAGGATATCACTATAGAGACCAGCGTTGATTTTGACAGAATAGAAGAAGTCCTAGTGTTTAAAAACGATAGATGAATTATTTTGAAATGGTCCAATAATGAATACATTGTTTTTCATCATTCTCACGATTTTTTTAATTATCCTTCAAACGATTGTCCTGCCATCTTTTTCCTGGTTTGATCAGTGTTTTGATCTGCTTATCATCGATGTTCTTTTTTTAAGCCTTATTTCATCCCACTATTCAATGGTTGCCGCTATCATTATTATTGGATGCATCATGGACAGTATCTCCGGTGTTCCATTCTACTACCATATTTTTTCGTATTTATGGATTTATATAATCGTGTCCTTGGTTAAACAATTACTTTTTCAAAAAAGCATCATTTTTATTTTTATTATCAGCTTTGTATCCGTATTCATCCAGCATGGATTGTTGTTGTTTTCAGTCTTTATCAATCAAGGCAGCAACACCATCTGGACATTCGATTTCGGCCTTCTGATAAGACAGGCATTTTGGGGTTTTATTTTTATCCCACCCAGTATCTGGTTGGTAAATATTTGCTGGCAGAATTGGATTTTTGTAACAAAATTTTTGCGAAACAGATTACTTAAAAAGATAGAGGGCAGGATTGACCGAATTCAATAAAAATCCAGATAGAGAATGGATAAAGCAAAGACTTATCGGCGCAAGTGTATGCGTTCTGTTTGTTTTTGCCAGCTTGTTTTTTCGGTTGATATATCTTCAAATTATCAAAGGTGAGGAATACAGACTTTTATCTGAAAAAAATGCCGTGCGTCTTAAAAGTATTAAGCCCTCTCGCGGTCTTGTATTTGACAGAAATAAAAGACTGATGGTTGATAACAGACCTTCTTTTAACCTTAAAATAGTTCGTGAAGATGCAGGCGATGTTAAAAAGACTGTTAAAAAGGTTGCCGAATTGATCCAAGTCCCTTTTCAGGAACTCATGGACAGTATCGCCCGGGCAGGGAAGGGAACCTTTTACAAATCTGTAACATTAAAAAGTGATATCTCAAGAGAGCAGCTTGCCATAGTTGAAGCTCATAAATTTGATCTGCCAGGAATTCATATCGATATAGAGCCCACAAGACATTATATATATAAAAAAACTGCCTCCCATATTTTAGGGTATATAGGACAAATAAACAGGAAGGAACTGAAAAGTGGTAAATATCCCAATGTTAGGTCAGGAGACTTAATCGGCAGATATGGTATTGAAAAAAGTTTTGAAAAATATTTACAGGGGAAACGGGGCGGAAGACAAATAGAAGTTGATGCCAACGGTAGAACGATTAAGATTTTGAGAACTATTGATCCTGTCGCAGGACTCGATTTAAATCTTACATTAGATCTTGATTTGCAAAAGACAGCTCAAAAATTGCTTGAAAATAAGGATGGGGCTGTCGTGGCCATTGATCCTGACAATGGGGATGTTCTTGTGATGGCAAGCAGTCCAAATTTTGATCAAAACGATTTTATCGGTGGCATCAGCAGCAAAAAATGGAAAGTGCTGATTACTGATCCGGGTAAACCAATGATCAACAAGGCGATTCAGGCAGAATATCCTCCGGCATCCACGTATAAAATAATTACCTCATTTGCAGCACTTGAAGAAAAACATATTGATATAAACACCACTACATATTGTCCGGGGTTTTTCAAATATGGCAATAGAGTTTATCGTTGCTGGAATAAACGTGGGCACGGTGAGCTAAGTATTATTGACGCTCTTGCACAATCCTGTGATGTCTTTTATTATCAGGCAGGAGTCACAACAGGGGTGGATGCACTGGCACAGTATGCAAGGGGTAGCGGACTTGGGAAAAAAACAGGTATTATGCTTGGAAACGAAAAAAAAGGACTCATCCCAACCTCGGCCTGGAAAAAGAAACGATACAATGAATCCTGGCAAGGTGGTGAAACACTTTCAGTGGCAATAGGGCAGAGTTACGATCTGGTTACACCTTTGCAAATGGCGGTCTTGATGGCTGCTGTGGGAAATGGCGGCACCTTGTACAGGCCCAGAATTGTCAAAACTATTGAGGACAGCCATGGAAAAATTGTTAAGAAAATTGAGCCTCAAATTACAGGCGGCCTGCCTGCAAGCAAAGAGACACTGCATATAGTTAGAACCGCGCTTTTAAAAGTTGTTCAGGGTAAGAGGGGGACAGCAAGAGGAATTAGACTGAAAAATGTTGAAATAGCAGGGAAAACAGGAACTGCCCAGGTTTTTAGTATTAAAAAAGATGAGAAAATAAAAACAGAAGATCTGAAATATTCATTACGGGATCATGCCTGGTTTGTAAGTTATGCCCCTGCTGAAAACCCTGTTATCGCAATAGCTGTGATTATTGAGCATGGAGAGCATGGATCAACCACGGCAGCACCTATAGCAGGCGCTTTAATTGAGCAGTATACGCAAGACTTTTCAACAGAAGAAATATTAACGGAGTAGCCCATGTTTGACAGGAGGCTGATAGAGAATTTTGACTGGGGATTTATTGTATTAATCCTTTTGATCGGCTCTATGGGTCTTGTGATTTTATACAGTGCCCTGGCTGCCGGACAAGACGCAGGTGTTGTCCACATCCTTTTTAAAAAGCAAATGATCTGGATGGGTGCGGGTTTCACTATAATGATGATCACACTGCTGATTGATTTTAGAGATCTGGATAAATTGAATCTGTTTATTTATGCGTTCTGTGTTGGACTTTTGATAAGTGTTATTCTTTTTGGACAGATTGGCGGTGGATCTAGACGATGGCTTCTTCTTGGTTTTGTCCGGATTCAGCCGTCTGAATTGATGAAAATAGCCTTGATTATAAGCCTTTCATCTGTCTATTCAACTTCGGCTTCCCAGGCCGGACTCAATTTCAGAAAACTGATCAAACCGGTAATCTTATGTGCAATCCCATTTGTTTTAATAGTGAAGCAGCCGGATCTTGGAACAGGACTGCTTTTACTTTTAATCGCAGGCTCAATTACCCTGTTTGTCAAGGTGGAACGAAAGGTATTCTTTACATTATCAGGCATCTGTTTTGCTGCCGTCCCTTTGGTCTGGTTTGTATTAAAAGACTATCAAAAATTAAGAATATTGACATTTTTGAATCCTGACAGAGATCCCCTTGGGGCGGGATACCATATCATTCAATCAAAAATAGCCATTGGATCGGGGATGCTGACAGGCAAGGGGTTTTTAAAAGGAACCCAGAGTGCCTTGTCCTTTTTACCGGAACAGCATACGGATTTTATCGCATCTGTTCTTGCCGAAGAATGGGGACTTGTGGGATGCAGCATCCTTTTAATCCTCTATTTTTTTCTTTTATTATGGGGGGTGAACATTGCATATAATTGCCGGAACATGTTTGGCTCTATTCTTGCGTTTGGTGTTACAATCATGATTTTCTGGCAGGTATTTATTAATATCGGAATGGTCATGGGACTCATGCCCGTTGTCGGTGTTCCCTTGCCCCTTGTATCCTATGGAGGTTCATCAGTCGTCACCAACATGGTGGGATTTGGCATTCTTTTAAATATCAGTATGCGGAAATTTTCATCCGGTTAATCATAAAACTATCGGAATAAAAACTCTTTTTGGGTAAGCCCTGATTGTGAAAAAAAATTACCCTTTTAGCTTTTTGTTCAACAGAAACTTCTTAAAAAGATTACTTAGCAAAGCCTGAAATATTTTGTTTTTCAATGTTGACAAATGATTTTCTGGATGGTACTCAAGTCACGATTTGATTCGAATTTAGACTGTTTTTGCGTAAAAACAGTTAATTAGGTATAAGTAGCTGATTTTTTTTATAATTCTTAACTGGCGGAGGGAATTTTATGATAACTGTGATTCCTGATATATCGGCGATATATCAGATGATCAATTTCCTGGTTCTGCTTTTTGTGCTCAATCTGGTTCTGTACAAACCAATCCGTAATGTTCTTCTCGAAAGAAAGGCGAAAATTGAAGGTATGCAAATTGGGGCTCAAAAAGCCTCAAAAGACCTTGTCGCCGGAGAAGATGCATATAAAGATGGATTGAAACAAGCCAGAACAGAAGGTTTGAAAGAGAAAGAAACCTTTATAGAAGAAGCATCTCAAGAAGAAAAGGAAATAATCGACAAAATTAACAAGAAAGCTCAGGCCAACCTTGTCGAAATTAAAAAACAGGTGGCAGATGAGACTGAGCAGGCCCGCAAAGCGCTTGAAGGTGAAGTGGAGGCATATGCCAAAGCCATAGGCGAAAAGATTTTGAGGAGGGCTTGCTAATGAAAAAATTAGGATTAAAAAAGAAACAACTTCAAGTTATGGGTTTTGTGGCAATACTTGTTTTTGTTTTAACCGGTATTGCTTTTGCAGCTTCCGGAGGCGGTGGAGTGCACAATGCGTGGCTTAAAGTCGATACCTGGAAAGTATTGAATTTTGGGGTTCTTGCTGTTGCTGGATTTTTTCTTGCAAGAAAACCTGTTGCCCAGTTTTTCTCATCCCGTGCAAAAAGTATTAAAGATGAGATTAATGAGCTTGAATTAAAAAAAGCAAATGCTGAAAAGAAACTTGCCGAATATCAAACCAAGTTTAAAAATCTTGATCAGGAATCGAAACAGATTGTTGAAGATTATATTAAACAGGGTGAAGAAGCTAAAAAGAGAATTATTACTGAAGCAGGGGAACAGGCAGAAAAACTTGAAGATATGGCCAAACGCAATATCGAACAGGAATTCAAGTCTGCAAGAGCCAGACTGCAGCAACAAATTGTTGAAAAAGCCATGGAAAAGGCTGAAGAAGTGATTATTGCCTCCATTTCATCCGATGATCAGGACAAACTTGTTGATGAATATTTGAAAAAGGTGGTGGCATAATGAAAAATTTAGCGGTTTCCAGGCGTTATGCCAAAGCATTGATTCTAATCGGCCAGGAAGACGGCCAGGCAGAACAATACAATGCAGAGCTTGATTCTATTGTCGGGCTCTTTGATACACAGGAAGGTTTTGAAAAGGCATTAACAAATCCTTTGTTCAACAAAAATGATAGAAAAAATGTTCTGGAGGCAGTTTTAGCTGCCACTGATTTGTCAGCCATCATGAAATCATTCCTGATTCTTTTGTTTGATAAAAATAGAATCGGTTTTTTAAGAGAAATTGCTTCATATTATAAAGATCTGGCAGATGAGCTTAAGGGTGTTGTCAAAGCCAGCATCGTTTCTGCAACCCAGTTGTCATCGGAAGCAGTTGAAAAGATTAAAGAATCTTTATCAAAAAAGACCGGAAAAACGATTGTTCTGAATGTTCAGCAGGATCCAAGCCTCATTGGTGGTGTGGTAACTAAAATAGGTGATCTTGTTATGGATGGCAGCGTAAAAACTCAGCTGATGAATATGAGAGAAACTTTAAAAAAAGGTGAGAGTGTCTAATGGAAATTAAAGCAGAAGAAATAAGCCAAATAATAAAAGACCAGATCAAAGGGTTTGATGCAGAGGTCGACCTGAGTGAAACTGGTGTTGTTCTTTCTGCGGGTGACGGTATTGCCCGCGTATATGGTCTTGAAAAAGTAAAAGCAATGGAGCTTGTTGAATTCCCAGGTGGGATTTTAGGGCTTGCATTGAACCTTGAAGCCGATAATGTCGGTGTTGCTATCCTTGGTGATGATAAAGAAATTAAAGAGGGTGATATTGTTAAAAGAACTGAACGCATTGCATCGGTTCCAGTTGGTGAAGCGCTTTTGGGACGCGTTGTAACCACAACCGGAGAACCGGTTGACGGAAAAGGTCCTATTAACGCTGAAACTGTTATGAATGTGGAATTGGTTGCTCCCGGTGTTATTGCCAGACAATCGGTTCATGAACCCTGTTACACCGGTGCAAAAGCAGTTGACGGCATGACCCCGGTTGGAAGAGGTCAGCGTGAACTTATCATTGGTGACCGCCAGATCGGTAAAACCGCTATTGCCGTTGACGCCATTATTGCACAAAAAGAAACCGATATGAAATGTATCTATGTTGCCTGCGGTCAGAAAAAATCAACGGTTGCCCAGGTGGTTGCAGCCCTTGAAGAGCATGGAGCAATGGAATACACAACAGTTGTTATTGCATCTGCTTCTGAAGCTGCGGCCATGCAGTATCTTGCTCCCTATGCTGGTTGTGCAATGGGTGAATACTTCAGGGATAAGGGCGAGCATGCCCTGATTGTCTATGATGATCTTTCAAAGCAGGCAGCAGCTTATCGTCAGGTATCTTTGCTCCTAAGGCGTCCTCCGGGACGAGAAGCTTTCCCGGGTGATATTTTCTATAACCATTCAAGACTTCTCGAAAGATCTGCGAAACTCAGTGATGCAGAGGGTGCCGGTTCTTTGACCGCACTTCCGATTATTGAAACCCAGGAAGGTGATGTGTCTGCATTTATTCCAACCAATGTTATTTCCATTACAGACGGTCAGATCTTTCTTGATAAAGATCTTTTCTTTGCCGGTATTCGTCCTGCTGTTGATGTTGGATTATCTGTATCACGAGTAGGTGGTGCAGCCCAGGTAAAGGCAATGAAGCAGGTTGCAGGTACCCTGCGTCTTGATCTTGCCCAGTTCCGTGAGCTTGAAGCATTTGCTGCATTTGGCTCTGACCTTGACGAAGCAACGCAAAAACAGCTGACCCGTGGTGAGAGACTGGTTGAACTTTTGAAACAACCTCAGTTTAAACCGCTTCCAATGCACAAAATGGTAACTGCCCTTTATGCTGGAACCAAAGGCTATATTGATAAATATCCAAGAGAAGCCGTTGCTAAATATGAAGAAGGTCTTTATCCGTTTGTTGAAAATCGTTTCCCTGAAATTTTTTCTGGTTTAAAAGAAAAAGAAGAGATTACAGAAGAAATAGAAGGCAAATTAAAACAATGCCTTGAAGCCTATGACGAAGAATTCAAGGATGCAGTATAGGCACTTGGAATTTTTTGTGAAATAATTCACTAACTTATAGGCAAAAAAGGCAGGATCATATGGCAACTTTAAAAGAAGTAAAATCAAAAATAGTCAGCGTAAAAAAGACTAGACAGATTACCTCTGCCATGAAAATGGTCGCCACTTCACGATTACGCGGTGCTCAGAACAGCATGGAGCAGTTTAAGCCCTATGCCGGCAAATTCGCCGAGGTTCTGGGAAGTATTGCCGGCAAAGCAGGTGACAATGCGAGTCCTTTGCTTGTTCCCCGTGATGAGGTAAAAAAAGTGGCGCTCATCCTCTGTACATCCGACAGGGGGCTTTGTGGCGGTTTTAATGTACATTTAATTACAAAAGCTCAAAAATTAATTGTATCGGAATTTGAAGGCAAGGATGTCTCTTTTATCTGTTTTGGTAAAAGAGGAAGAGACTGGGCAAAAAAACAACCCCAGCCCATTGATGATGAATTCATCGGTGTTGTGGGTGGAAATATTGAGTTCAGCGTGGCATCCTCTTCAGGACAAAAATTGATAGACTCTTTCCTTGAAGGAGCTGTTGATGAAGTATATTTGATTTATTCTGACTTCGTAAATCTGGCAAGACAAGAGGCGACAATAAAGCAAATTCTTCCCATTCCTTCTCTTGAAGATGTGGCAGAAGAAAAAGAAAAGGACAAAGAGGGTGAATTCCTTCCGGAACACATCTGTGAACCTTCTTCTGATGCTTTACTGGGTCAGATGCTGCCAAAGAATATTTTTATTCAGATATATGATGCACTGCTTCAGACGTCTACCAGTGAGCATGCCGCTCGCATGCGTGCTATGGATAATGCAACCAGCGCATGTGATGATATTGTTTCAGAACTTCAGACAATATACAATAAAACAAGGCAGGCAGGCATTACATCTGACCTTATGGATATTGTCGGTGGTGCGGAAGCACTTAAGGGATAAATTTAAAATAGACTTAATATAAAAACAGCTTTAAGGAGAAAAAAATGGCTGAAAATATAGGAAAAATATCACAGGTACTCGGTGCGGTTATCGACGTTGAGTTTAAACCCGGAAATCTTCCGAAGATTCTGACAGCTTTAAAGATAACGAATCCGAATATCAGTGACATGGAAGACAATCTTATTGTTGAAGTGGCCCAGCACCTGGGTGATAATGTAGTCAGATGTATTGGTATGGACATAACCGACGGTCTTCAAAGAGGTATGCCTGTTAAAGATAGTGGCGCTCCCATCATGATGCCTGTTGGTGAAGCATCTTTAGGAAGAATTCTTAATGTTGTGGGAAGAGCTGTTGACGGCCTGGGAGATATCTCCCAGGAAAAAATGCTTCCCATCCATAGACACGCACCTGCCTTTACAGAGCAGGATACATCCGTAAGAGTTCTTGAAACAGGTATCAAGGTTATTGACCTTCTCGTACCCTTTCCCCGTGGCGGTAAAATGGGTATGTTTGGTGGTGCCGGTGTTGGCAAAACCGTTATTATGATGGAAATGGTTAACAATATAGCCAAAGCACATGGTGGTATTTCCGTATTTGGCGGAGTAGGGGAAAGAACCCGTGAAGGTAATGACCTTTACCATGAGATGAAAGATTCCGGTGTTCTTCCAAAATGTGCACTGGTGTATGGCCAGATGACGGAACCTCCCGGAGCACGTGCAAGGGTTGCACTTTCCGCATTAACCTGTGCAGAATACTTTCGTGATGAAGAAGGACAGGATGTGCTTTTATTTATTGATAATATTTTCCGTTTTACCCAGGCCGGTGCAGAAGTTTCTGCGACATTAGGTCGTATGCCTTCTGCGGTTGGTTACCAGCCGACACTTGCCGTTGAGATGGGTGAACTCCAGGAACGTATTACTTCAACGGATAAAGGGTCCATTACAGCGGTTCAATGTGTTTATGTGCCGGCTGATGACTTGACAGACCCTGCACCAGCCACCACATTTGGTCATCTTGACGGTACGGTTGTTCTCTCCCGACAGATTGCTGAGCTGGGTATTTATCCTGCTGTGGATCCGTTAGACTCCACATCAAGAATTCTTGATGCAGCGTATATCGGTGAAGAACATTATAATGTTTCCCGTGTGGTTCAACAGACACTTCAAAAATACAAAGAACTTCAGGATATTATAGCAATTCTTGGTATGGACGAACTTTCTGATGAAGATAAGGTTACTGTACAAAGAGCCAGAAGGCTACAGAAATTTTTGTCACAGCCTTTCACCGTTGCAGAAACATTTACCGGTATGCCGGGTAAATTTGTCAAGGTTGAAGACACTGTAAGATCATTTAAAGAAATTATTGATGGTAAACATGATGATCTTCCAGAAAATGCTTTCTATATGGTGGGTTCTATTGAAGAAGCCATTGAAAAGGCAAAATCTGCTTAAACATCTGGAGGGATATCATGGCTGAGAAATTATTTCTTGAAGTCGTTACGCCGCAGAAAGCAATTGTCAGTGAAGAAGTTGAAATTGTGGTTGCTCCAGGTTCAGAAGGTGAGTTTGGTGCGCTTAAGGGGCATACTACATTCCTCACATCACTGAAGGTTGGAACACTTCGGTACAAAGACGCCAAAGGAAAGGAAAGATATCTTTTCATTAACGGCGGATTTGCGGAAGTTTTACCGGACAAGGTGACCATCCTTGCGGAGTCTGCTGAGTATAGAAAGGATATTGATATTGATAGGGCAACAAAGGCTAAAGAAAGAGCTGAGAACCGCCTTGCAGCCAAGGCTGCTGATACGGATCTTGTAAGAGCTGAAGTAGCTTTGAAACGTGCAGTACACAGGCTTAGAATTAAAGAGACAAAATAAGGTGACCTTTAGTTAAACGTATAACAGTATCCGGAAAACGGATTGGTAAATAAAAAAAGGGAGGGCTTCTGTGGTTTGGAGCACTCCCTTTTTTGAATTGTGTGCATAAGGTTTTTCTTAAAGAAAGTATAATTTACGGGTATAGTGATGGCTTATAACGATGTTGGGGTTGTTATTCTTGCTGCAGGCAAGGGAACCAGGATGAATTCAGATATTGCCAAGGTACTTCACAGGGTTGCCAGTAAAAGTATGGTTGTCCACGTGGTTGAGTGTGCAATAAAAATTGCTCGGGATAATGTGGTCGTTGTTGTCGGTTATCAGGCTCAGAAAGTGAAAGATGAAGTCGGTAAGTTTTTTAAGGTAGATTATGCCGTACAAGAAGAGCTTCTCGGAACAGGGGATGCGGTTAAAGTTGCAATTCCAGGATTGAAGCCCGGTATTAAAGATGTTCTGGTATTATGCGGAGATGTGCCATTGATACAGGAGAGTACTCTTCGGAATCTGATGGATGGACACAAACAGAATCAGGCCAAAGTATCCGTTCTTGCAACTGATGTAGATGATCCGACCGGTTATGGACGCATTGTTCTTGACCAGCAGAATAATATGCTTTGTATTAAAGAAGAGGCGGATGCCAGCGAAAATGAAAAAAAAATCAAAAAAGTGAATGCAGGAATATATTGTTTTGATAAGGAGCTCCTCATATCTGTAATTGATGAAATAAAACCCGATAATAATCAGAAAGAGTACTATTTGACAGATGTTGTCGAGATAGCGCAAAAAAGACACGAAAAAATGGCTGTAATCACTATGGATGATCCAAAACAAGTTATAGGTGTGAATACGCTTGAAGAGCTTGGCAAAGCTGAATACCTGATCCAACAACTTGGCAAATGAATTGCCTTGACTTTATGAAATATTTTGAATTATACTGAACTTCAATAAGCTTTGTGAGAGTATGAATTTGGGTAATGATCTTATTAAAAAAAAGTTTGATGATATCGATGGGAAAATCGATTCTATGAGAGAACTTTGCCATACGCTTCAGCAGGAAAATAAAGGCTTGATCTTAAAAATTAAGGATCTTGAAGCAGAACTTGATAAGAAAAATGAAACTGAAGAACAATTTTCAGAACAAGAGGCTTTGGTTCAATCTAAAATTGATGGGCTTTTGAAAAAACTGAACTATTTTTCAAATAGCGCTCCAGGCGATTATTAATCAAACATGTGACCGAAATGGGTTCGCAAAAGGGATTACATTGGATGAAATTGTTGTAATTGATCTTTTCGGAGAGGAGTTTAGGTTTAAGCCTGATGATCAGGTTAAAAATCCGGAACAAATTGCACAATATTTAAAAAAATATATAAAAGAAGCTGAAAAACTGTTTCAAAACAAGGCTTCAGGGAAAAATAAAATTGCAATATTGTTATTGGCAGCCATGAATTTGTCAAAGGATTTTCATGAGCTTAAATTGCAACACTCTGAACTTGAAAAAGAGATAGACAACAGAATTTCATCCTTGATAAAAAAAATTGATACGGGAATTGAAAAAAACGAAAAGTGTTTATTATTATAAATTTTTACCCCTGCAATGTGCGTGATTGTATGACAGTCTTTGTCCTAACGCATAGTAAAAAGGGAGTCCACACTTTTACTGGTGTGCTAAGTTCCTCCTGGTAAGGAAAAGCCTAAAGGTAATATTGGACGCCCACTTTTGGACCTTTGGTTCAAAGCCTTAACAAGCAACACGGCAGTCTGTGGGGGTAATTGTAACAATTAATACGTTTTAGTTTTGTCCTTCCTCAAGCCTTTGTCCCATTTCATATTTTTATAAGCATCTTTTTATAAAGGCAAGCTTTTATGAAAACAGGGAATAAAATCAGACAATTACAACATGATGTGTTGCTATTAATATACTTTAGGAGAATTGTTTAATGGAATATACGGTTATGCTCTCATCAATTGCTGTTGTTTTGTTGGGATTGGGAGTCGTCGCCTTTTTTATTCTTAAAAAAAAGGTGGTTCAGGATAACCTGAATATTGAAGAAGAGCAGGTGCGTTTAATCGGAGAGGCTAAAACTAAAGCAGCAACTTTACTAAAAGAAGCCAAGCTGGAAGCAAAATCAAGGCTTCTTGAAATGAAGAGTAATTTTGATTCTGAAACTGAGGAAACCCGTTCTGAATTTAAAAAGGAAGAACGAAGGCTGTCTAAAAAAAGTGAGAAGTTTGATAAGCTTGAAGATCAGTTGGCAAAACGGGAACAGAGTGTCCAAAAAAAAGAAAGCGAAGCCCAGAAAAGATTTGATTCTGCCACTAAAAAGGAAGACCACTATAAAGAGTTATTAGAAAAAACGAAAAAAGAACTTGAAAAGGTGTCAGGACTTACACTGGAGGAAGCAAAGGATCTTTTGCTTAAGGTCATGGAAGAAGAAGCCAGGCATGAAGGGGCCAAGTTGATTAAAAAGATCACCAGTGAAGCCAAAGAGACTGCAGACAAAGAAGCCAAAAAGATCATCTCTACTTCCATTCAAAGATATGCTGGTGAATATGTGGTAGAACGGACGGTCTCAGTTGTTCATCTTCCAGGGGATGAAATGAAAGGAAGAATTATTGGCCGGGAAGGAAGAAATATCAGGGCACTTGAAGCTGCTACGGGGATTGACCTGATTATTGATGATACACCGGAAGCTGTCATATTATCAGGATTTAATCCGGTCCGAAGAGAAGTTGCCAGGCTTTCACTTGAAAAATTAATATCTGACGGCAGAATTCATCCTGCACGCATTGAAGATGTGGTCGAACGTGCGACAGAAGAAGTAGATGTTGCCATTAAAGAAGCTGGAGAACAGGCTGCTTTTGATTTGGGTGTACATGGGATTGATCCCGAACTGATTAAAGTGATTGGCAAACTCAAGTTTAGAACTAGTTATGCCCAGAATGTGTTACAGCATTCTGTTGAAGTTGCTTTTCTGTCTGGTGCTATTGCTGCTGAACTGGGGTTGGATTTTAAGCTGGCCAAACGCATGGGATTATTGCATGATATTGGGAAAGCGGTGGATCATGAGGTGGATGGTGCCCATGCTATCATCGGTGCAAAACTTGCCAAGAGGTATGGTGAGATTGAAAGCGTGGTAAAAGCCATTGCGGCTCATCACGAAGATCAAATCCCGGAATCTGTCTATGATTACATTGTTCAGGCAGCCGACGCATTGTCCGGTGCACGACCGGGTGCTAGAAAAGAGAGTTTGGAAAATTATATCAAACGGTTGGAGGATTTGGAAAACATTGCCAATTCTTTTAACGGGGTTGTCAATACGTATGCTATACAGGCTGGCCGTGAAATCCGGGTCATCGTAGAGAGTGAAAAGATTACCGATGAAAGCGCTGTGCTTCTATCCAGAGATATTGCCCGCCAAATTGAAGAAAATCTAACATTCCCGGGGCAGGTTAAGGTCGTTGTAATTCGGGAAACAAGGGCAGTGGAATATACTAAAAAGTAAAGGGTGACGAGCACATGAGTGTCCTGTCGATATTAAAAGAACGGGGATTTATTGAAGATCTCACCAATACGGAAGAACTAGAAGATTATTTAACCAATAACAGGGCAACCTGTTATATTGGATTTGATCCAACTGCAGCAAGTCTTCATGTTGGAAGTCTTGTCTGTATAATGGCTTTAGTCCATATGCAAAGACATGGACACAGGCCCATTGCACTGGTTGGCGGTGGAACAGGTTTAATCGGAGATCCGTCCGGAAAAACCGAACTTCGTAAAATCATTACCCAGAAACAGATTGACGGAAACAAAAAAGGAATTAGAAATCAACTGGCCCGCTTCCTTGATTTTTCAGATGACAAAGCGCTTCTTTTGGACAATGCTCAATGGCTCACAAAACTTGGATATATTCCGTTCTTAAGAGATATTGGCAGGCATTTCAGTATCAATCGCATGATTAAGGCTGAAAGTTATAAAGCCCGGATGGATTCTGAAGATGGACTGACTTTTATCGAATTTAATTATATGCTGCTTCAGGCGTATGATTTCATGCAGCTTAGTAAATCATATGACTGTTTTTTGCAGATGGGGGGTTCTGATCAGTGGGGCAATATTGTTGCCGGCATTGATTTGATTCGAAGAACATTGGGAAAACAAGCCTTTGGGATTACGTTTCCTTTGATCACAACTGCCAGTGGTATAAAAATGGGTAAAACCCATAAGGGAGCAGTCTGGCTTGATGCCGAAAAATTTTCTCCTTACGAGTACTATCAGTTCTGGGTAAATGCTGACGATGCAGATGTTGCAAGATTTCTTGCTTTGTTTACTTTTCTTCCCATGGAAGAGATGAATCAGGTAAAACATCTGAAAGGTGCTGATCTGAATAAAGCCAAGGCAATTCTGGCATATGAAGCTACCAAAATTTGTCATGGAGAAGATGCGGCTATCAAGGCCTTGCAGGCATCTGTGTCAATGTTTGGATCCATAGTGATCTCCAAGGATCTTTTGCCAGGCAGCAGTATCCCAAGAGGAACTCATTGTGCTGCCAGTGATAATTCTGTACCATCTTCATCCTACACTAAAAATGATATAGGTAAAATACCTGTGGTTGACTTATTCATGAACGTTGGTTTGTGTAAATCCAAATCAGATGCCAGAAGACTTGTCAAACAGGGCGGGGCTTATATTAATGGTAACAGGATAGCAGTTTTTGACCAAATGATCTTAGAAGATGATATCAAAGATAATGAAATCCTTTTGAGAGCCGGAAAGAAAAAATACCATAAAATTATTGTCAATTAATTATAAAAATTAATTGACAATAAATCACACCTCGTGTATGTTATTTAGGTTTTTGTCGATCATATAAAGAGTGATCACGAACATGTAAGTTTTGATCTTTGAAAATTGGTCAGTGAGAAATTTTGAAGCGGGTCTTAAAACAAGACCATAAAGAGTTTAGTAAGTATAGGATTATAACTGGAGAGTTTGATCCTGGCTCAGAATGAACGCTGGCGGCGTGCTTAACACATGCAAGTCGAACGAGAAAGCCTTTGCT
>NZ_JAUWQB010000110.1 GCF_030611305.1 Desulfobacula sp.
TAAATAGAGGGAATTATATATTATTTTAAAATTGTTTAAGGGAATTAAATGAAAGAAATTAAAATGGTGGCGGGGAATTTACCCTGAAATTGGCTGCAAAAAAAACCTTGAAAATTGGGGGGAATTAAATCCCTGTTCCCAGCAAAAGACCTTGAAGCAACTAAAGCGTTCTTTGCAAAAGTATTTGGATGGTCGTTTGTAGATTATGGCCCAGAGCACATTGCTTTTTCCAATGAAGGGCTTGATGGTGGCTTTTTTCAATCCACCTTATCTGCTACTTCAGAAAATGGAAGTGCTTTAATTGTATTTTACAGCAATGATTTAGGAGGAACCCTTTCAAAAGTCAAAAATGCAGGTGGGAGGTGGGGAAATTATAAAACCAATATTTGCTTTCCCTGGTGGTAACCGATTTCACTTTGGTGATCCAAATGGAAATGAATTTGCGGTATGGTCAGAGACTGCTTCATAAAAAAAATTTGTATAAATGAATATAAAATTTCATATATTTGTAGCCATACAAACAATATTGTTGATTAATTTGGCATAGCCATGCTAAACATCCAAATAGAAATTTAAATTATATCAATCTTATACTTAAAAAATTTATTGGTTATAAAATTGAAAAAAATATTTTTCTCATTATTTTTTATATGCTTGTGTGCGAATCTTGTTTATTCACAAGAAAAATTGAAAAATAGTTTTAAATCAGAAAAAGCAAAAAACCTTTATACTAATAATGGCTATCTTTGGAAAATTCTTACAGTGAAATCAAAACATGCATATTTAAAAGGTCTTATTGAAGGTGTGTCATTGCTATCTGAAAAGATTGTTAATTCTAAAATGTGTAGTTTTGATACTATCAAGCAGACGGCTTTAGTATCATATTTTTTAAAGCTCCCACAACATAGTATAAGTAAACTTTCAATTATGATAGATGTTATTTATCAAGATAATGACAATTTGGAGATACCTATACCTCAAATCTATTCTCTTATTTCAAAAAATATTCATGAGAATAAGAAATTTGATAATGGATTATCAAGGCCATGAAAATATTTTTCCCTTCATTGTTATGAGAAATTTTTAGGATTTATTCTGTGTGTTTTTAATCGATATTGCAAAGTTGATCTTGGAAGACCAAGCAGTTTTGCCGCGCCATTCGAACCAGCAATAACTCCTTTGGTTTTAGTTAGAATTTTTTCTATATGTTGGCGTTCCGCGTTTGAAAGCTTCCACTGGTTAGTTTCTGTGTCTTTTTTTTGTCGGTCAAAAGGCGCGTATATTTTTCTGACATCTTTTTTATAAATTTTTTCCCCTGGCTTAAGAACAATAATCTGCTTAATGAAATTCTTTAGCTCACGAACATTACCACTCCAGTCTAAATAGCATAATGCTTTAATCGCTTCGTCAGTATAGATTGGGGGCGATCTATGATTTATTTCAGATTCAATTTCATTTATTTTTTTTATTAGTATCGGTATGTCTTCAACCCGCTCTCTTAATGGTGGAATATTGATAGTAAAAGTATTTATACGATAGAGGAGATCACGCCTAAAAAGTCCCGCCTCGATTGCCGATTCTATATCCACATTAGTAGCCGAAATTACACGAGAATTAATTTTTCGCGTTCTGCTATCACCGACTCGTTCGAAGGTCATATCTTGAAATGCCTGCAATAATTTGGCCTGTAAAACTAAAGGCAGTTCACCAATTTCATCCAAAAATATAGTTCCACCATCTGCAATTTCGAATCTTCCAATTCTATCTGTATTGGCTCCTGTAAATGCTCCTTTTGAATACCCAAACAACTCGCTTTCAAATAATGAAGGAGTCAACGATGGGCAATTTATTTTTACAAAGATTTGATTTTTACGCAGGCTCAAATTGTGGATATATCTTGCCAGATAGCTCTTGCCCGTTCCAGTTTCTCCTGTAAGTAAAACAGGCATATCGGTGTCGGCTACCTGTTCCAATTTATGAATTACATCTGCCATTGACTGTGAAACATGGATAAACTCGTCCTGCTGATGTTGGGCGTTAATATCAGAAATTAAAAAACGTCTTTGAAGCAATAGTTTAGCATTGATCTTTTTTAGTTGATTATAGTTTAGCATATTTTCTACTGATATTGCTATTTGTCTTGAAACTTCAAAAAATATTTCGGTTAATTCATTAATATGTTTTGGCTTATTTCTAAAAGAAAAATGGATGCTTCCAATGATATCCTTACGGATAATCATTGGAAATGCCATTGTACTTTTTAACTTTGCTCGAATCATTGATGGAATAGATGCTAAGTGAGAATACAATGTCAAATCCTCAATAATAACGGGTTTCTCAGATGTTATAACCAGCTGAGAAATTGATCCTTTGCTAACCGAACGGCTTTCGTTTGTTGAAATTCCTTTTGGAGAAATACCATCTGCAGATGCGAAGTAACTAATAGAGCGAGATTTTGAATCGTATAAATTGATGCTTAAACGATCATGAGAAAAATTTTTTTTTAATTCAGCAGCAATTGCATTAAAAAGGCCTTCTTTTGTGTGATGGGAAATGGCGGCATTATTTAATTTCAAAAGTAGTTTATAACGAAACTCATTACTCCAATGCATAGTTGTCTCCATTTCACTAATAGACGACATTAATCAAACCGCAAATTTTTTAATGTAGGTTTCACTATCAGAAAGCCGCACTGATGGCAAGCCCAATATTGGCCCAATATTGGGCATCGTGCTCATTATCGGGCACTTAGCTTGGGCATGATTTAATTTATATTCTATTTTATTCTTTATTTACAACATGTTAATAGGTTTTTTGTTCTTGGCACTACAATTGCAAATATAATTTCTTAGCTTGATTCATAGTTTGAGAATACACAATTAACCTATGGATTTTTGATTGCACTATAACTATTTATTATAGGAGGGAAAAAGGTATGGTTCAGTTTTTAGTACACGAGGAGAACGACAATGTAGGCGTCGCAACAGTTGATATTAAATCCGGAGATGTCGTCCAAGGATTATATATGGATAATCAGAAAAAGATTGATATGACGGTTATGCATGATATTCCATTGGGACATAAAATCGCTTTGAAGGATATAGAAATAGATGCTTCAATAATAAAATATGGGTCTGATATTGGCAGGGTTGTTGCCAACATTAAAAAAGGCGGTCACGTTCACACTCAAAATCTGAAAACAAGGAGGTGGTAATCATGAGCAATCCCAAAATAATGGCCTACAGACGAGAAAATGGCCGTGTCGGTATTCGTAACCATGTTGTCATTCTGCCGTTGGATGATTTGAGCAATGCAGCCTCTGAAAACGTGGCACACAATATCAAAGGCTGCAAAGCTCTTCCCCATGCATACGGACGTCTTCAGTTCGGTAAAGACCTGGAACTATTTTTCAGAACCCTGATCGGCACCGGTGCTAATCCCAATGTGGCTGCTGTTGTTGTTATTGGTATTGAACCGGAATGGACCAATATTATCGTAGAAGGGATTGCCAAAACCGGCAAACCTGTTACCGGTTTTTCCATTGAACGCCATGGTGATATCAAGACCGTTGAAATGGCCAGCTGGAAAGCCAAAGAATATGTCCATTGGGCAAGCGAACTTCAAAAAGAAGAATGCGATTTGAGTGAAATTTGGGTGTCCACCAAATGCGGTGAATCCGATACGACTTCAGGACTTGCTTCTAATCCAACTGTTGGTAATGCATTTGAAAAACTGGTTAATATGGGCAGCACCTGTTCTTTTGGTGAAACCAGTGAGATTACTGGCGCAGAAGATACTGTAAAAGAAAAAGCTAAAACACCGGAAGCTGCTCAGCAGTTCATGGATTTTTTTGATCGTTATGCTGCCATGATCGACCGTAACAAAACCGACGACCTTTCCGGGAGCCAACCCACCAAGGGGAATATTGTCGGCGGTCTGACCACCATTGAAGAAAAAGCATTCGGAAACGTTCAAAAAATCGGCAAAACCATTAATTACGAAGGCGCTTTGGATAAAGCAGTTACGCCTACAGGTCCGGGTCTCTGGTATATGGATTCATCCAGCGCTGCTGCCGAAGCAGTTACATTGTGGGCTGCCGCAGGGTTTGTGGCACATTTTTTTCCAACAGGTCAAGGTAACATTATCGGTAATCCAATAGAGCCAGTGATAAAACTAACTGCAAATCCAAGAACTGCTTCAGACATGAGCGAACACATCGATTATGACTGTTCTGGAATACTCAGAGGTAATATGACACTGGATGAGTCAGGTGATAATTTGATCAAGCTCTTGATTCACACGTGTGAAGGCCGTTTAACTTCCCAAGAGATACTTGGTCATGAAGAATTTGTGTTAACAAAACTTTATGAAAGTGCATGATTCTAAATTCTTTATTAAAACTCATTTTTCATGATATGTTATTGAAATACTCAATAAGAACTGGAGCCAGCAGGCGCGCCAATGTTTGCTGGCTTTGTTTCCCCGTTAAATGGATAGAAGAAAGCCTTTTGGAGGATTTATAATGGTCATGTTTGATTATAAAATAGTTGAAGATGTTGCAAAGGAATTATATATTCGGGCATTATGTGATTTACCACCGGATGTGAGAGATGCACTCAATAAGGCATATCTGAAAGAAAGCAACTCAACAGCCAAGGAAATTTTTAAAACTATTTTTAAAACTATTGAAGTCGCAGATAAACATGGCACTTTGATTTGCCAGGATACTGGTTTGCCAATTTATATGCTTAAAATCGGTTCTGATTTTCCCTGGAATGGTCACAAGATCAAATCAAGCCTATATAAAGGGGCAGAGCGGGCAACAAAAGAGTTTCCTTTTAGAGGCAGTTCAACACATCCACTTACACGTGTAAACCCACAGACTTCTGTTGGAGAAGGACTACCGGTTATCTATTTTGATTTTCTGGGAAAAACAGATCATTTGGAGATCTTAATGGTTCCAAAAGGATCTGGTTCTGAAAATATGAGCAAAATGAAAATGTTTTATCCTGCTCATGGTGTTTCTGCACTGAAAAAATTTGTTATAGATACGGTTTTTGAGACAGGTGCAAATCCATGCCCACCTGGGATAATCGGTGTAGGTATAGGCGGGACAGCAGATCTTGTGATGAAATTAGCCAAAGAAGCCATTGTGAGGCCTGTGGGGCAACGCAACCAGGATTCTGTGATTGCTGAATTAGAAGAAGAGCTTGAAGATGCAATCAACTCTATGGGGAGGGGGCCGATGGGGCTTGGAGGTGATATCACGACGCTGGCAGTCCATATTGAGACCGCTTTTACGCATATCACACAAAACCCCATTGCTGTCAATACTCAATGCTGGGCGGCACGAAGGGCAAGAGCAACGATTTTTCCTGATGGTTTGATCGAATATGGCTATTAATTTTAACAAGGAAGGAGAAAAAATCATGACAACTCACCATCTTGATACGCCTTTTTCGAACAAAACAATAAAGCAACTTCAAGCTGGCGATATTGTATTTTTTAGCGGGACATTGTTTGGTCTTCGGGATTTGACTCAGATTTATATGTTCGATCAAAACAACAAACCACCTGTGAGCCTTGAAGGAATGCCCTGCATACACACAGCCCCAAGTTTAAGAAAGGTGGGTGATAAATGGGAAAAAATTTGTATTGGAACCACTACAAGCACTCGTATGGAACGATTCACACCTGAGCTGATAGGAGAATATGGTGTAAAGGCAATTATTGGTAAAGGTGGTTTGTACGAGGGCAGCTTAGAAGCTATGAAAAAGTATGGCGCTGTATATTTAGCCATTGTTGGTGGATCGGCAGCATTGGAAACTGATCAGATTGAAGAAGTTGAAGATGTCTATTGGGAACATCTCCATCCTGAAGCACTTTATAAGTTTCGAGTAAAGGATTTTGGACCGCTGACTGTCGCCATGGATAGCCATGGCAACAATTTGTATGATGACGTGAAGGAGGAGACCCGTAAGAGGTTACCGAAGATTTATCATCAACTGGGAATATCTGAGTAAAATGATAGAACCCTGTGTCTATTATAACAAACATTAAAAAAAATGAAAATGAAAGTTTAAACAAGGAGAAAAAATGAAAAAAATATCTAAGCTTATTGGATGTAATATTTTAGTTATAGTATTTTTGGTTTGTACTTCTATAAATTTATTTGCCTCAGACCGTCCGGATAGTAAAACAGCTGGTGTTCTTAAGGGTTTAGGTGCTTCGCCAGGAGGTGTCGGCTTTATGCTGCTAACTGGTATCTCTAAATTGACAAAACAAACTTATCCGAGAATTGATATTTCTGTTGTTCCTGGTGGTTTTGTTGGCAATCTCTTTCGGGTGAACACTGGTGAAGGTGATATCGCTGCAACAACAGCATCTTTGGCGGCCATGGCTGAAAACAAAATACCACCTTATAATGGAAAAAACTTAGAAAATGTTATGGCTTTATTTTCTACACAAAATGAATTCAATTTTTTTGCAATTGTACGGAAGGATTTACAAGTAGATTCATTGGAAGAGCTTTTTCAAAAGAAATTACCTGTTAAGCTTTGTACTTTAAATAAAGGAACTGCAACAGAACTTGTCTGGCGAAGTGTATTTGAAGCACAAGGAGTCACATGGGATGATATATCAAAAAAATGGGGTGGCGGGATTAGTTTTGTTACATGGGGAGATGCTGTCAATTTAGTTAAGGATGGACATGCAGACGGTATTTTGGCAGTAGGTTCAAAAAAAATTGGCTGGGCTATGGATCTGTCACATGCACGCGATGTCAAAATTTTAAAATGGGATGAAAATATTTTAAAAATGGTCCAGGATAAATTTGGTTTGAGGAAAGGGATAATACCTGCAAAAACTTATCCAAAGATTGATGATGATGTGGTTGTACCTTACACTCCATGTCAAATTGTTGTTAACAGACATGTTTCCAATAATGTCGTAAAGGCCATTTTAACCTCAATCTATGAAAATGAAAAAAAATATGCAAACCATCATAATGCCTTGGCAAACTTCAAAGGACAAGGAATGGGTACTGGTCTGAAACTACCGCTTCATCCTGCAGCTATTGAATTTTACAATGAAAAAAATATACCTGTTCAATAGTTTATTAAATATTTTAAGCAATGGTGACTCCAAAAACAGTGAGTCACCGTTGCAATAAAGATAAGGAAGAGGCTATGCCACAAGATCAAAATACTAACAACATAGACACAACTAAAATCCTAAAAATTTGTATTGCTATTCTCGGTGTCGGTATAAGTCTTTTTCAGATTTATACTGCAGGGTTTGGAGTGTTCGATGCATATTTACAAAGAACTATCCACTTAATGACTCTTATGGCGTTGGCCTTTATAATAAAACCAACGAAAAAATCATGGTCCGTCAAAAAAAATGCGTTTATAGACATACCCTTAGCAGGAATTTGTTTGATTATTGGAATATATCTGGTTTTAAACCATGACAGGATTGCTACCCGGGAATGGTATTGGGGGCCGATCACATCAGTTGATATCTGGCTTGGGATCATTACTATTTTATTGACACTGGAATCTGCAAGGCGAATTGTTGGCCCGGCATTGCCTATAATAGCAATTGTTTTCATAATGTATGCTTTGTTTGGTCACAATCTGCCATACCCATTTACAATAAAATCTCTTTCTCCCTTAATATTTATTGACCATCTGTTTTTAACAACACAAGGTTTGTTTGGTATACCAGTTGGTGTGTCGGCAACATTTGTCTTCTTATTCATTCTTTTTGGTGCATTTTTAGAAAAAACAGGTGCCTCACAGTTTATTATAGACTTTAGTATGGCATTAGTAGGCAAATCGACAGGAGGTCCAGCCAAGGTTTCTATTGTGGCTAGCAGTTTATTTGGAACAATTTCTGGCCATTCTGTTGCTAATGTCTACGGTACTGGAACTATTACTATACCTATGATGAAAAAAAATGGCTATTCGCCAGAATTTGCAGGTGCTGTAGAAGCTGCTTCAAGCGCCGGTGGACAAATTATGCCTCCCATTATGGGGGCAGCTGCGTTTATTATGGCTGAAATCTTAGGGGTTGGTTATATGACTGTTGTAAAAGCAGCCCTGCTTCCAGCTATTCTATATTACATTGCTGTTTTTGCTTCATGCCATTTCGAAGCTCTTAAATTAAATTTATCTACAGATAATTCAGAAGAATTTCCTGATATTAAAAAGATATTGATTGAAGGCTTTCATTTTATTATTCCGTTAGTGGTATTAGTGATAGTTTTGGTCCAGGGATTTACACCGTTTAGAGCTGCTTTTATTGCTACAATTACTCTTGTGATTGTGGCAAGTATTAGAAAAAGCAGTCGTCTTTCATTAAAAAATTATATCGAGGTTTTTATTACAGGAGCTCGAAATAGCGTTGTAATTGCCGTTGCTTGTGCCTGTGCAGGAATTATAGTTGGTGTATTAGACGTTACAGGTTTAGGAATTAAATTCGTGACAATTGTAACTGACCTTTCGATGGGAATTGTTCCTCTATTACTTTTTCTGGTTATGTTTTCATGTTTAATCCTCGGAATGGGTGTGCCCACCGCTCCTGCATATATCGTGGCAGCCATGATTGCTGCCCCAACATTAGTGGAGTTTGGAATCGCTCCCATTGCGGCACATATGTTCGTTTTCTACTCTGCCTTATTGAGCGCAATAACGCCACCTGTCGCATTAGCAGCATATGCCGGTGCAGCTTTAGCTGAGGGAAAAGTGATGCGTACAAGTATAATTGCATCTAAATTAGGCTTTGTGAAATTTTTTATACCATATATGTTCGTTTATAATACTGCTTTGCTAATGATCGGTACACCCGGGGCAATAATATGGTCCTTTTCTACAGCTATTCTTGGAACTATTTCAATGGTTATTGCAATGGAAGGATATTATTTTTCTCTAATAGGTAAATTAAACAGACTTTTTCTGGGCTTATTTGGACTACTATTACTCGCACCAGAAATTAATACTGATATTATTGGATTGATCGGTTTTGGTATAATCAGTTTTATATTACATAATTTACATAAAAGAAATAAATCAGTCAATAATCGTATCCGTTCACGGGGTTGATAGGCAATCATAAGTGTCTGAAACTATAGCTAAAACAACAATCTTTGTGTAAATATTCGGGTTGTTAAAAATTTTAAAAAGTTCGGGACACAAGCAAATAAATTTGATATAAGAAGAAGTATGGTCGCTTCTTGTCAGACATTATTGCCGGGTTACACACGTAAATATCCTGGCCCTGAGGGCCAGGCTTTGGGTTTACCCCTGGAAGGGGATTAGTATGCCTTGGCCCCCTGAGGGGGCAAGGAGAGTTGTCGCCCACTTTTAATATTAGGTGAATAGGTTTGGTTGCTCAACCCTTTTT
>NZ_JAUWQB010000001.1 GCF_030611305.1 Desulfobacula sp.
TTAAAAATCGACTCATTCGTTACTCCTTGATCATTAAGTTGTGGGGACAACTCGATCATAGAGTAACATGAGTCGTACAGATGGCAAAGCCTCTGCACTCTGACCTGGCCCTGAGGGCCAGGGTTTTCACATTAGACTAAAGAATATTTTATAAAAATTTTTTTCGAAATCACAACAACCAGGCAAATTTAGCAAAATTGATGATTTTAATTGAAAGGGTTGGCATCAAGTATGCAATAGTGTTTTTCAGTTATCAGATAAAGTATGCATTTACTTACCTCCAGAATCTGAATAACCACCTCACCGTCATCCGGGGCAGCTTAAATACCGCCAGTAGCTGCCCCGGATTTTTTTGCAAAAACTCGATTAATCATATTGTAAATCTATTAATTGCCATTACATATAATTAACAAATAGTTAATGTTATCCATACACTTTTTTATATTGTTATTGGTTTTAAAATCTATTTTGTTCTATAAAATTAAATGGTTACGAACTGCTTTTTTATATTTACTATAATGGCACAGTGGGAAAGAATTTTTGAAAAAAAGAAAGATTCCCTTATGGGTTAAGGCTGAAGTGGTATATCCCACTTTTTCATGTATTTCCAGATAGATGCCCGGCTCAATCTCACACGTCTGGCCACTTCAGCCTTATTCCATTTACTGTCATGGAGAAGTTCAATCAATTTTTTCCTGGTCAAAGGAGAAATATGTTGACTTGGTTTTTTATTATCAAAAGCGCTTTTTTGTGCAACAGGCTTTGAAATTATAGTTGGTTCCCTGATTTCAATGGGAAGGTCTGCCAGGTCAATTTGCCTGTTGGAACATAAAACAAAAGCATGTTCGATGGCATTGGCCAGCTCTCTTATATTACCCGGCCATGCATAATCCATAAACGCTTTTAAAGCTGTTTTTGCAATTCCTTTTACTTTAGCCGGTTTTTTATTGTTTGTTTTAATGAAGTGGTTGACAAGAAGAGGGATGTCTTCTTTCCTGTTTCTCAAGGGTGGCAGATAAATGGGAAAGACTTTAAGCCGGTAATAAAGATCCTCTCTAAAGTGTCCGGCATCTACCCGGGATTTAAGATCTTTGTTTGTGGCAGTGATGATGCGGATATCAATTTTGCGTTTTCTGGATTCACCCACCCGTTCTATCTCTTTCTGCTGCAGCACCCGAAGCAGCTTTACCTGTATATAAGGGGTTATTTCGCCTATTTCGTCTAAAAAGATAGTACCGCCGTCTGCCTGTTCAAATCGCCCGATACGGTCCTGGATGGCACCGGTAAAGGCACCCCTTACATGACCGAAAAGCTCACTTTCAAGCAGTGATTCCGAAAGGGCACTGCAATTTATGGTTATCAAGGGCTTATCTCTTCGTTCTCCGATGGAATGAATCGCACCTGCAACAAGCTCTTTTCCGGTTCCGCTTTCTCCCAGAATGAGTATGGTTGCATCACTTGCTGCCGAGGCTTTGATAAAGGTAAATACGTTTTGCATGACCTGACTTTTTGCAATAATACCTCCCAGACGATTTAATTCTCCAAGACGGCGAGTGGCTTCTTCCATTTTTACCCGGGCATTTCTCAGTTCTGTTAAATCTGTAACCACTTCAACAATTCCAATGATTTTATTTTGCTTGTTTTTTATCACCCTGGCATTCTTAGTTACAGAGAGGGCGTGTCCTTCTTTATGGCTCAATAAACATTCTGTGGGTTCCACCTTTCCGTGTTTTAAAATACCACAATCCTTTATGTCTGTTGGGCAATCTTTATCAAAACACTGATTGAAGTTCAGAATTTTACAGGTCTGTCCCTTTATTTCGTTGGCTGAATAACCGGTTATTTTTTCCATGGCCGGATTCCAGGCAATGATCGTTCCGTGGGTATCAAGCACAAAAATACCGTCACCAATGGATTCAAGCAGTAATTTGACAAACTCATTGTTTTGTATTTCAAATTCTATGTCTTTCATAAAGGAATCCTTTTTATTCGGTCTCGGCGCCACTAGTGGCGCCACTTTGTCTGGGTGTCATCATAAGTAACGGGGCAGCCATTTGTCAATACGTAATATTTTTGTGAAAAACACTGGTTAAATATAAGTTTTTTTATCTGTAATTATAAATGGTTATAAATTTGGAAACGATTTTACCCAATGCCTGGCATAGTTGTTGAAATAATAGTTTTTAACTCAGTTTTAGAATGCGCATTCGCTGGGAAAGCAAAAATAATAAAAAAATTAATAAAAAGGAGAATGACAATGAGTAAACTTAATAAATATATGATGGTTCATAACAGCCCTGGAATTAATTGTGACGAAATTCAGGCCAATTGGAGAAAACTGGCTGAAGTTGAAGCCGGCACATGGATAAGAACATATTTCAATGAAGAAAAAGGGGTTCGTTATTGTATCTGGATGGCACAAAGTGAAGAAGATTTAAAAAATATTTTTACAGAAATCGGCATCAGCTGGGATTCCATTATACAGGTTGAAGAGACTGTTCCCGATCTTTGGGGCGAAAAGTGGAATGAGCACCTTGAGAAAGACGCCGTGGCTGATACCCTTGGTAACTGATGTTGAATATATGAAGTGTGGGCAGCAATTATTTGTGCCCGCACTTTAACCCATCGATTTTTAAGACAAACCATCGTGCAAAAATAAGGAGACCGGCTTATGTATGCTTTAATTTATGATGATCATAACCTGGACCAATCTCAAAAAAAAGTTATCTCAGCTCATGGAACCAGGGATGAATCAGACAAGGCTCTGATACAAAGACAAAACGAACTTGGAAGAAAAGTCTATGAGTGTAATACTCGCATTGTCTGGACAGATAAAGCTGTGGCTGCTAATGATGTGCTTGAAACAGGCGAATTTGTAACCTGGCATCCCTATGAAGATATCCCTGAAGGTGAATTAAACAGTGATTCGGATTAATTATGTTATTTAGGAGGTTATCGTGGGAGAACAATCATTTAGTGATACTGCAATAGTGGCCTGTGGAACCATGAGCCCTGAAATGAACCATCTTGTAAAAGAAGGATTTCTTGATACCCGGCATATTTTTTATACAACACCCGGGCTTCACCAGGATATTCCTGAACTTGAAACTCAGCTCATAAAATTTATAGAGAAAGCCAAGGCCGTTGCCACTGGTGTGATTGTTGTCTATGGCGGCAAGTATTGCTATGTCAATCCGGACAATCCAACCCGGTTAATGCAGACAATTATCGAGGAACAAGGGTTGAAAGTTGTCAGAATTGAGGCCACACACTGCATGGGAATGCTTGCCAGTGATGATGAGATGAAACAGATAACAAATGAAGTTGCCGGCGGCGAACCGGTCTGGTTTATGACACCGGGCTGGGTTAAATATCGAAAACAGGTGTTCAATGGGTGGGATAAAGCCATAGCCAATGAAAATTTTCCGAGACATACAGGGGGTGCTGTTGTTCTTGATGGTATTGGATACCTGGATCAATATATGGATGAAGACCCGGAGGGATTTCTTGAATATTGTGACTGGATGGGGATTCCCATGCAACCCTATCCCATAACCCTGGACCGGTTTAAGGGTCTGCTTATGGATCAATTGAAAGTATTGAAAAATAAAACAATATAATTTACCATGCCATTGCATGTACGCCTAATTCTATTTAAAACAGGTATACAAATAAAAACGGAGATCGTATGAAATTTGTGATTATCGGTGGTGATGCCGCAGGCATGAGTGCCGCAAGCAGGGCAAAAAGAAAAAATCCGGATATTGATATTATTGTGTTAGAGCAGACCCATGATGTTTCTTACAGTGCCTGTGGTATGCCCTATAACATTGCTGACCCCCAAAGGGATATGGAAAGGCTTGTTGTAAGAAAGGCTGAAGTGTTTATTGAAAAAAACAAGATAAATCTTCTGACGGGCCATAGAGTTACGGCCATAGACCATGCAGCCAAAAAAGTATCTGGAATCACGATTGAAGGAGAGCAGTTCAGTTTTGATTATGATAAGCTGTTTATTGCAACGGGTGCCTCTCCAGTGATTCCCGACCTGCCGGGATTTGATTTGCCCCAGGTGATGTCCTTAAAAAGCCTTGAGCAGGGCAAACAGATAAAAGATTATATCCAGCAGAACAGGATCAAAAAAGCGGTAATTATCGGGATGGGATATATAGCGCTTGAAATGTGTGAAGCCTTTGAGAAAAGAGGTGTAAAAGTGAGTATGGTTAAGCCGGGACCGGTTTTTTTACCCTGGCTGTCCCCCGGCCTCGCAGATGTCATTTACGAGGAGCTGATTCATAAGGGTGTTGATATCTATTCAGGGCATGCCATTCAGAAAATTGAACCCCTGGGTAATGGTGTTCGGGTTGTATGTACAAATTTGACTTTAGATGCAGATATGGTCCTTGTGGCAATGGGGGTAAAACCCTGTAGTGGAATGGCAGAAGAAGCCGGTCTTGACCTGGGAATTTCAGATTCCATAGCTGTGGACAGGTATTTAAAAACATCAGATAAAGATATTTATGCGGCAGGAGACTGTGCTGATGCCTATCATATAGTGACGGATCAAAAATGCTGGATTCCTCTGGCATTAATAGCTAACAGGGCAGGGTGGGCCGTTGCCGATAATGTTACCGGGACTCACACGCGCCTTCAAGGTATTGCCGGGACATCTGTCTTTAAAGTTTTTTCCCTTGAGGTTGCCAGATCCGGTTTAAATTTTAAAGAGGCGATAGACGCAGGATTTGATCCTGTAGAAAACAGCGTTAAAACAAGATCCCGGGCTCATGGACACCCGGGATCAACACCGATTCATATCAATATGGTTGCAGACAAAAAGACCGGCCGCCTGCTGGGGGCTCAGATGGTGGGAAAAGAAGGAGTCGCCCACAGGATTAATGCTGTTGCTGTTGCTTTGCACAATAAAATGACGGTTGAGGATTTTTCTCAGACAGATCTGGCCTATGCACCACCTTTTGGACCGGTTTGGGATCCTTTGTTAACTGCCGCTAACCAGTTGGTAAAGAAAATATAGTTTTTTACCTCCAAAAAAATTGGGGTTATCCAAATGCCCTGTGGCACTGATCTGCCCATGCAAATAACTCAGGTGTGCCGCCCGTATGCCAGAACAACACTGTTTGGTCGTTTGTGAAATAGCCTTTTTGAATAAGGTCTATAAAACCGCCCATGGCCCGGGCCGTGTACACGGGTCCCAAAAGGATTCCTTCATGATGTGCGAGATCTTTGATAGCATTGAATTCCAAATCCCCGGGCATGGCATATCCCGCCCCCAGATAGTCACAGTTAAGAGAAAAATCCGATTCCGTCATCCGGATATCAGACCCGATTCTTTCAGCAGTGGCATTGGTAATTTGGGTCAGGACAGGCGGAAAAGGATCAGGGCCGGTCTTGATCTGGTCAATGCTGATTCCCAGGATTTCGCCGTTGAATCCGGTGATTTTTCCCCCCAGAGTCAATCCTGCCTGTGTGCCTCCAGAACTGGTTGCAAATACAATGGCATCTGGTATAAACCCCATATCATTCATCTGGTTGGCAAGTTCCAGCATGGCACTAACATAGCCTACAGATCCGGTGCTGTTTGAGCCACCCACAGGAATCACATAGGGTTTCTTTCCGGCTGTTTCCAATTCGTCCGCCACCTGGAACAGTCTCTCATCCCTATCTTTTCTGTCGCAAAAATGAACCTTGGCCCCGAAAATTTTATCCAGCAAAAGATTTCCATTGGGGACTTCAGGTTCAGTGCCGTTTAACACCAGATGGCAGTCAAGACCGGCCTTTCTTGCAGCAGCAGCAGTCAAACGGCAATGATTGGACTGTATCCCGCCGGCAGTGACCAGAGTGTCTTTCTGCTGTTCTAATGCTTCTCCAATGAGAAATTCAAGTTTCCGGGTTTTATTTCCCCCCATGCCCAGGGAGGTAAGATCATCCCGCTTCATGTAGATAGCAGGCCCTTGATATTTTTTGGTAAGAAAGTCAAGATATTGAATTGGAGTTGGAAATTCGGCCAGATGAAATCTGGGCAGGGTATCTAATTTCATGGGAATTCCTATTTTATTTTAATGGGTCAGAATTTTACTGATAAATTCTGCAGCACGATCGGTTTTAGGATTGTCAAAAAAATCATCGGGAGTACCGGTTTCAACAATCTTGCCCTCATCCATGAACAATACTCTGTGGGCTACTTTTTTAGCAAACCCCATTTCATGGGTGACTACACACATGGTCATGCCTTCTGACACCAGGTTAACCATAACATCCAAAACCTCTCCGATCATTTCCGGATCAAGGGCAGAAGTAGGTTCGTCAAAAAGCATGATCTCAGGAGACATGGTAAGCCCCCTGGCAATGGCCACCCGCTGCTGCTGGCCACCGGACAGTTGGGCAGGGTAGGCAGAAGATTTTTCGGTCAGTCCAACTTGTTCCAGTTTTTCCAGGGCAATTTTTTCGGCCTCAGATTTGGCAAGTTTTTTTACGTTTACCGGTGCCAGCATAACGTTCTGTAATACAGTCATATGAGGATACAAATGGAATTGCTGGAACACAAATCCGATCTGAGCCCGCAGTTTGGTCAGGTTGGTATGTTTATCATGCACAGGGGTATTGTTAACAATAATTTCGCCTTTTTGTATCTTTTCAAGTCGGTTGATGCATCTGATCAAGGTGGATTTGCCGGAACCGCTTGGGCCGCAGATAACCAGCACTTCGCCCTTTGATATTTTTAAGTCGATATTGTTCAACACATGGAGCTTGCCAAACCATTTGTTTACATTTTTAAATTCTATCATGTTTTACTTGGGTCCTTTTTTTATTAGATTGCCATTTTTCGTTCCAGGTAATTAGACAACAGGATCAGGGGATATGAGATTGAAAAATAGAGGGCTCCGACCAGTGAAAATACCATAAGTCCTTCGGGAATTCTGACCACGGTCACCCATCCCACTCGAGTCAGCTCCATGACGCCGATTACCGACACAACGGAAGTGTCTTTAATCAACAGGACATACTGGCCTACAAGTGGCGGCAAAATTACTTTCATGGCCTGGGGCACGATGACAAGGCGAAGCTGCTGAATCATGGTAAGTCCGGATGAAGTTGCCGCCTCCCACTGGCCTTTGTGGATGGAATTAATTCCGCCGGCCACAATTTCGCATATAAAGGCTGAGCCCATGATGGCCATGGCCAGAAGGGCGGCAGGAAACGCATCCAATTGAAGTCCCCAATCCGGCAGGATAAAAAAGATGATAAAAATCTGGACCACAAAGGGTGTGCCTCTTACAAAGGCGACATAGACCCCGACAATGCGTTTTAGAATAATATTATTACTGGATCTGATAACACCCAGGACAAATCCAATTAAAGTACAGGTCACAAGGCTGATAAAAGCAATCTTACTGGTCATCCACAGGCCTTTGAGGAAAAAGGGGTAAATCTCCACAAGTCGGCTGAAATAAAATCCCATCATATTAATACGCCTCCCTGAAGATCAGTTTTCGCTGGGACCAGTCTGCCAGGGCCTTGAGGCAAAAATAAATACACATATAGAAGAATGCCACAGTAAAAAATGCTTCTGCGGGCATAAAACGCTCGGATGTCATGGTCTGACCGCACCGGGTCAATTCCATGACTGATATCAGAGAGAGCAGGGCAGAATCCTTGACCAGGACAATGTTCTGACCCAGTAGCGGGGGAATGGTGACCCCCAGTGCCTGGGGAAGAATGATAAACCGCATTCTCTGAAAATAGTTAAGGCCCGAGGCCGTCCCAGCCTCAAGTTGACCATCATCCACAGAGGTGATTCCTGCCCGGATGATTTCTGCAATATAAGCCCCTGAATTTAGCATCAATGCCAGGATTCCTGTCTGGAGTTCAGGGACTCTTAAGCCCAGGGTGGGAAGTCCGAAATAAAGAAAATAGATCTGGACCAGAAGGGGAGTGGACCGGATAATCTCAATATAGGCGATGGCAGGGTACTTAATGGCTTTGACACCTGAAATCCTGCATGCACAGGCAATGATTCCGGTTGCAAGGGCAAGGGCAATGGATACAACAGCAATGAAACATGTAGATCTCAACCCGGTTAAAAACAAGGGCAGATACTCAAATATGATTCTGAAATTAAAATCAACCAGCATAGCGGCATCCGTTTTTTGGGGGTGTACGCCCCAAAAGGAAAGTTGCGGGCGCACACCGGATTTGATTTTATTTACATCTTATGGATTCGATTCTGTTAATGATCTTTTTTCCACTCAATGCCTTCCATCCAATAGGCAATATTTTTATCATAGGCGCCATTGGAACGGATGGTTTCAAAATAGAGGTTGATCCACTGCCACAGGTTTACAGATTCATGAAGGACTGCAAAGGAAAGGGGGGCTTTACCTCCCAGACGTTTGTCCAAAAGGCGGATGGAGTTGGGTGGAAAATCCGGAAGTGCAGTGAGAACTGCCAGGTCATCATTGACACCTGCATCCACATGGCCTGCAAGCAGGGCCTGGATAATCATCCTGCCGCCGCCTTTATAAGATTTGATCTTGGCATTGGGCAGATATTGTTTTGCAATGGTTTCACCAGTGGATCCCAAAAGAACTCCCACTGTGATATCTGGTTTATTCACATCTTCAAGGCTCTGATAGCCGGCACCTGTTTTAGTAAAAACACAGGTCTGAACAGACATCCAGGGATCTGCAAAGGAAATTTTAAGAGCGCGTTTAAGCGTTGGGGTCATGTCGGCTGCCAGGATATCGGCTTTTCCGGATAAAAGGGCAGGAATCAGACCGTCCCAGTCAAAATCGAGAATTTTAATCTTTACTCCCATGGCATCAGCCATTCCCCTGGTGAAGTCGACCATGGAACCGGTATGTTCTCCGTGTTTGTCAATAAAGGCATAGGGTGCGGCTCCGGACTGCACTGCCACGCGGAGTTCTCCCCGTTTAACAATTTCGCTCAAAGTACTGGAAAAACTTATACCGGTTAAGAACAGTGTCACCACAACGGCAAGTACAATTGAAACTAATTTTTTTTGAATCATGCTTTTCTCCTTTTTACGGGTTAGGGTTATTTGTTTTATTAATCCTCTTCTCAGTCTGCTATTTCCTCCATTTTTTCGGTTGTTATAATTCCTCTTTTTTTCAGGCGTTCCATAAAAGCCGCCACCGGGATATGGGTGACAGGGGACAATACCCCTTTTTCTTTTATTTCACCTCTGGCAATCATCTTTGCCACAATACAGGCGGTATAGGCAACCCCCTTGCTCATGGCCATGATTCCTGTTTCAAGATCTCTCTCAATAAGCATGCTGGAGGTAAACCGCATTTTTTTATTGTCTTTTTTACCTTCAAAAATGTTGATCATGGCGACAAGATCTTTTTCGTCATCCTGGTAGGCCAATCGAGGACCTAAATGTTTCTCCATGAAATCCATTGGAGATACTGTGCCGTCAAGGCCTTTAACCGGGTCTTCACTTAAAAAGTCCAGTTCCTTGAGGGGCCGCCAGAACGCACTCCATCCGGGCCATCGAAGGGAATACCTGCCTGTGTTAGCAATCGTTTTTGTCAGGCCCATGCGATCAGTGAAAAAAACCGCATCCCCGTTGGGAACAGCCTCCAGGGTACCAAGGTCCGGGAATTCAATTTCATGGACAAAGGATTCATCATGTTGTCTGGCACCGGGGATTTCGATAATCTGTCGATCCTTGATGATCCTTCCGTACCGCATGGTGGAGCTCAAGACCCCTCGCCAGATCCAGGACAGCTTGTAATTCAAGGGATTGGTGCAGGCCTTTCTTTCCGGGAATCCACCACAATAGGAATTGATCACTGACAGGCTGTCAAAACGACTTTTGGCATCTCCATAAATCACAAGATCTATTCCAGGATCCAGACCGCACTCGGGCATGATGGTGATTCCGGCCTCTTTTGCTTTTTTGTCCAAGATTTTGGTGTCATACATATAATTGGTATTCACCACATGAACCTTTGCTTCCAGTGCCGCTTCATTGACATGGGTCTTGAAGTCTTTTGGCAGAAGATCAATGACCACATCCACTTTTTTGTACAGATTCAACAAATCTGATTTGTTTTGGGCATCAATGCTGGCAGTGGTAATTTTTTCCATATCAGTAAAGTCTTTAATCTTTGACAATTCGTCAAACCGGATATCTGCGCAGATAATCTTAGAAATATTTGTATCTGATGCCAGATCGTACAAGGCGGTCCTTCCCTGAATACCGCACCCGCCAAGGACAAGAATTTTCATAAAGGTCCTCTTTTAAATTTTTTTTATACACTGTAGACTAAAGCCAGTATGGTTTAATGTATACATTGATAATTGCTGTTTTTTTGTCAAGTATTTTTATTCAAGCCGGTTGATGTTGAAGTGTATGAAATTTTCCCCAGACCTCCCTTGACAAGACAGGAAGAAAATATCTATCTTACAAAGTAACAGGTTGCTAATAGAATAATGGATCAAGGTGAAATCGTGGAAGAAAATAATCCTGAAATGTTTTTTACCAGCCCGAAATATGACAGAACTCAAAAATTCTTAAGCCAGATTATCTAAATAAGAAGACAGATTAAGGAATCCAAATGTCAGATAATAAATTTCAAATTCATCTTTTGCCACATGGAAGGAAGGTTGAAGCAAAACCCGGAAGAAGCCTGATGGAATCGCTCATGGATCAGAGCATTTTTTTAAGATCTGACTGTGGCGGTAAAGGTGTCTGTAAAAAATGCCGGATCAAGGTTGTTGCAGAAAACGGTGATCTTGAACTGAAAAAGGCATGTACGCTCACTATTCTTAAGGATATCGCCATTGAAATCCCGGAATCCTCCATGTTATCCTCCCATATTATCAGCAAGGCGCCCATATCTCTTCCTGCAGTATTCAAGGACAGATTCAAGAATGTTAACGACAAAAAATGCTACGGCATTGCCACTGACCTTGGCACAACAACCATTGCTATTTACCTTTGCAATATAACCAGGGGCAGGGTGCTTTCTTCATTAGCCGTAAAAAACCCCCAGGCCCTGTATGGGGATGATGTCATGAGTCGGATTGGTGCCATCGGCCAAGAGGAGAAAAACCTTGGACATTTGCAAAGACTTGTCGTCAGGGCAATAGAATGGGGGATCAAAGAACTTTTAATATCTCTTGATCTTGAAGAGGAGATGATCTCTCAAATGGTGACAGTGGGTAATCCAACCATGATTCATATATTGGCCGGGGTCGATCCAAAATCTATTGGTGTTTTCCCTTACCAGCCCGTTTTTAAAAAATCAAGAAATATCCGGTCAAAGGACTTGGGTTTTAAAATAAAAGATTTTTCAATTCAACTACTGCCCCAGGTATCCGGTTTTATTGGAGGAGATATCCTTAGTGCAGCCATAGCGGTTGATCTTGAAAATCAACCTGAAGGAACCCTGCTTGTGGATCTGGGTACCAACGGGGAATTGATGCTGAAAGGGGAAAACGGGTTCTTTGCAACTTCATGTGCAACCGGCCCTGCCTTTGAGGGCGCATCCCTGTCCTGCGGGATGCAGGCAATCCCCGGTGCCATCAATAAAGTTAAAATAAAAAACTTGGAAGACTTACCCGAATACTCAATTATTAATCCGTCAAATTCTTCAGGACTGAAGCCATCCGGAATATGTGGAACGGGCGTTATCAGTGCTGTGGCCCAGTTTTATCGAAAGAACATCATAACGTCCGACGGCGCTTTTAAAAAAGAGAGTCCAGAAAAAAAACAATTTGTTCTTGTACCGGAAAATTCTTCTGTAGATGGTTCTGCTGTTTTTATCACTCAAAAGGATATCCGTTCCGTCCAGCTTGGCAAGGCAGCATTGATTACCGGGATTGAATTTCTTTTAAAGGAAGCAGGGCTTGAAAAGGCGGAAAAAATTATCATTGCAGGAGCCTTTGGATCATTTCTCGATAAGGCGGATATGATAACCTTAGGAATGATCCCGGCAATGGATCTTGGCAGGGTGGACGTCGCGGGGAACTCAGCCGGAGCCGGAGCCATTATGGTTCTGTGTGATAATGTCTTTCTTGAAAAAACGATACAGATAGCAAGTAAGGTTATGGTTGTGGATCTTGCCTGCAATCAGGATTTTCAAGACGTTTTTATTCAAAAGCTCAACTTTCCTAATTTGAAAAATCAGTTTGAAAAAAAGTTGTAATTATTTTTTTGATAGTTATTTTTCAGAGAATTGTTTTAAAAAAATGGATTATACATACAAAATACATTTTAAAGGAGACGGTTATGGCTCTGGTTCAAATCGAAAATGTTTCAAAAATATATCAGACAGGTGATATTGAGATCGCGGCGTTAAGTGATATTAACCTGTCCATAGAAAAATCAGCCTTTGTTTCCTTTGTGGGCCCGTCAGGAAGCGGAAAGACTACCATGTTAAACATGATCGGGTGTCTTGACAAACCGACCCACGGAAAGATTCTTGTTGACGGCAAACAGGTTGATAGTTTTAACCGGCAAAAAAGAGCCGCATTCCGGGGCGATGTGATCGGATTTATTTTCCAGTCCTTCAATCTTTTCCCGGTACTGACGGCTTATGAGAACATAGAATACCCCCTTGTTATGATAAAGGACGAACCGGCCGAAAAAAGAAAAGAAATGATTCTTACTGTTCTTGATTCCGTGGGCATGTTGAACCAGAAAGATAAATTTCCAGACCAGCTGTCCGGGGGGCAAAAGCAGAGAATTGCTGTGGCAAGGGCTTTGGTTACTCAACCAAAACTGGTAATGGCAGATGAGCCCACTGCAAACCTTGATAAGACATCTTCAATCAATGTGATTCGCCTGATGCGGGATATGAAAGACAAGTTTGGCACCACTTTTATATTTTCCACCCATGATCCACGAATTATGGAAGAGGCAGAAATTACACATACACTTGTTGACGGGAAACTTTCATAGACAAAGGAGATAAGAAAATGATTCGGATATTTAAAATCGCGCTTCGTAATCTGTTAAGATATAAACGAAGAACCATCTTGACCTCTCTTTTAATCACCCTTGGCATTGTTCTCGTCATCCTTTTTTCCGGTCTTGCCGGTTCTTTTAAAACCATGATGATCGGACAAATTACGGATTCAAACCTGTCGCAAATGCAGATTCATAAAAAAGGATATGTATCTTCAATTGATACCATGCCCTTAAATCTGACTCTGGATACAAAGCGATATAAGAAAATTGAAGACTTGCTTTCAAGCCATAGTGAAATAAAAGCCTGGGCTCCCAGGATCAAACTCAATGCCATGTTAAGCAATTTTACCGACACCACTAATATCCGCCTGAATGCCATAAGTCCTGAAAAGGAGGTCCTTGTCTGTCCTGATGTGGGAAGCCGGATGACATTTGATGAAAAACGGGACCCCGGGATATTGTTAAATCCGGGTGAGGTAATTATTCCTGAAAAACTTGCCAAGGGAATGAAACTTAAAATTGGTGACCCCATCGTGCTGGTTGCAAACAACAAAGACGGCAGTGTGAATGGCTTGAACTTTCAAGTTGCCGGTATCATTGAAAGCATTTTAGGTCCCCAGGGCAAAGAGGGCTATATGCACATTAAAGATGCCCAGGAGCTTTTGCGGATGGATAACCCTGAAATGATTGAGGTGGCCATTCGATTACATGATTTTGATAAACTTGAAAAAGTATATGCAGTCCTATCGTCAAAATTAGCAAAGTTTATAAATAAAAAAGGAATGCCAGAATTTGAAATCCACACATGGGATCAGCTTTCCCCATTTTCAAACATTGCTAAAATGATTGATTTTATGACCATAACAATGAAAATTATTATGATTGCCATTGTATTAATCAGTATTCTAAATGTTATGATGATGTCTGTTTACGAGCGTGTCAGGGAAATCGGAACCATGTCGGCAATCGGGACTTCCCCTTCCAGGATCATGGGTCTTTTTCTTGCAGAAGGCCTTTTATTAGGGCTTATCAGTTCAATTGTCGGCAATATCATTGGATTGTCCGGCATATTTGTTTTAAATATTTATAAAATCAGTTTTGCTTTTGGCCGACAGGATAATTTATTATTGGCTCCCACTGTGAATATAACAGAGCTTTTGTGGGTATCCGGCATTGTTCTGCTTATCTCTGTCTTTGCCAGTTTGCAGCCGGCTTATAAAGCTTCAAGAATGGAACCGGTTGATGCACTGGGTCATGTTTAATTTAATATAGGTGGAAAAAATGAAAAAAATAATCATCATCACTTTGCTTGGACTGCTTTCCTCAATGACAGCCTTTGCTCTGGATGGAAATGAAATCTTAAAACAGGTGGATCGAAATCTGAATCCCGAAAGTTTTGAAATGTACAGGAAACTGATAAATATAGAGCCGGATGGCACAAAAAAAGAGTTTGTCATGTTTTCCTTAAAAAAAGGTAAAGAAAAAATTGCATCGGTTTTTCTTTTACCTGCCAGTGAAAAGGGAAGGAGCACCCTGCGTATTGGGGAAAACATGTGGCTATATATCCCTAATGTAGGAAAACCCCTCAGAATCACGAGCCTTCAATCTGTGACAGGGGGAGTTTTTAATAACTCTGATATCATGCGGGTGGACTACAACAGTGAATACAATTGTGAAAAAATAGAAACAATAGATAAAGGATACATCCTCTATTTAAGGGCTAAATTAAAGAGTGTGGCCTATGAAACCCTTACCATGTTCATTGATTCTGAAAAGTTGCTTCCATATAAGATTGAGGCCTATGCAGCATCTGGAATGTTAATAAAAAATCTATATTTTAAAAATATTAAGGATTTTGGCAATGGTGTCATCCGTCCGGAAATTATTGAAACAGACAGCCCTTTGTATAAGGGATATAAATCCTATATTGTTTTTGCAAATGTAAAAAAACGAGAGCTTGCCAGCGAAATATTCAGTTTGAATTATATGCATAAAATTGATGGACTGCGGTAATAATGAAACAGGTTTTTTTCATTCTGGCCATTTTGGTTATGGTACTATTTTTCAACGATGGTGCGTTTTCACAAACCACTGATGACATATTGCTTGATCTTGATTTTAATGTTGAGGAAGTTGCAAAAAAACCATATTCGATAAATGCGAATATTGAAACAAAAGAAACCATAAGATTTTTGGATCGGGATGCACTCTTGTTTAAACAGAAATATCTGGACAAGAAAAGTGAGGATGTCGCCTGGCAGACAGATCTTGATTTAACCATTGAAGCCCAGTATCAAAAGGATAGCTTTAAATTATATGGCCGTTTCAATGGTCTTTTCTATTATAATGATGATGAAAATTTTGAATCCCAAAGAAAGGCTGAAGAAGCTTATGTGTCGTTTCAGCCTTCTTTCTCGTGGGCATTTGATGTCGGGAAAAAAGTACATAAATGGGGAAAGGGATATGCCTTCAGTCCCTCTGCATTCTTTTCCAGGCCCAAAGATCTTGATGATCCTGATGCAACCCTGGAAGGGTATTATTCCTTGAGTGCTGATTATATCAAGAGCATGGAAGGCGCCCTGCAGACGATTGCTATAACACCTGTTTTAATGCCGGTTACAAGAGATCTTAATCATGACCTTGGTCCAAAAGATGAGCTCATCTGGGGGGGGAAATTTTATTTTTTTGCCTTTGATACAGATATTGATTTCATGTTTTTAATCAGTGATAATATGGATGACCGCTTTGGGATCGATTTTTCTAAAAATCTTTCCCCTTCGTTTGAAATTCATGGAGATGCAGCTTTGGTTAAAGACTATCATCAATATATTATCGATGAATATGGAAATACCAGCGAGCAGGAATACACGGCATTTAATTTTTTGTTAGGCCTGCGGTATCTTTCAAGCCGGGACACGACCTATATATTTGAATATTATCGTAATGGCCAGGGATATTCAGCCCGGGAATATGATAATTATTTATCATTAATTGAAAGAGGATTTGATCAGTATTTAAATACATCAAGTCAAACATTGATTTCTCAAAGTAAAACCATGTCAGTTTATTATAATCAACAGGCTGCCATGAGAGACTATCTGTATTTAAAAGTTTCTCAAAAAGACCCCTTTGATCTTTTATATTTTGTTCCGGCAATAACCTTAATTTATAACATGACCGATCAAAGTGCATCCATAACCCCACAGATCACCTATTCCCCATTGACCAATTTAACTTTGGACCTGAAAACAGGCCTTCTTTTAGGAGAAAGTAGAACCGAATATGGTGAAAAAATAAATAAAGCCAAGATCGTTCTATCCATTCAATATTATTTTTAAACAAACCTCAGATTTTTTTAGTGGTTAAGATTTCACTGGTATGTATTTTGCTGTCTAATATATCAGGCCATACATTAGGTATAATATCGTATGATATATGGGATGTTTCCAAATTATAATAATAAAAATGGAGAAAAAAATGAAATCATTGATTGTTTATTCCAGTCAGTCTGAAAATACCAAAAAACTTGCAGATACAATTTACAAGAGTCTGGAAGGTGAAAAGGATATTTTTTCTGTTGATAAGGCGCCTTCTACCAAAGGATATGGCTTGATCTTGGTTGGGTTTTGGCTCATGGCTGGAAAACCAGATCCAAAATCCAGTGAGTATCTGTCAAAACTGGGAAAGGATGACCGTTTGTTTCTCTTTGCCACCCATGGCTCCTGTCTTGACATTATCGTACCTCCAGTTTATGAAAGGATGACCGTTTGTTTCTCTTTGCCACCCATGGTGCAGCCGCAGGATCAGACCATGTCAAAAACGCAGTTACCCATGCCATTGGTCTTACAAATGGATCAAATATTGCCTGTGTGTTTACCTGCCAGGGAGAGGTGAATCCAAAAGTGTTGGAAAAAGTGAAGAAAAAATCAGAGCCTCCTGTATGGATTGGTGATGCAGCTCATGCTGTCGGCCACCCCAATGAAGCTGATTTATCTGCTTTAAAGAAAGTGATCACCCAATTATAATGATGAAAAAGAAGCTGAATAATTTGTTGCTTTTATTATTCAGCTTCTTTGTAAATGAGTTAAGTTTCAATTATTCCCTGGATTCGGATAGATTCTTCAACTGGTTTTTAAGTGCTGCAAGTTCTGTTTCAAGCCTATCCACGCTATTCTGTAATGTATCCTGATTGCCGGAAGCCGTTATCGGAGCTGGAGCTGCCCCTGCCCATCGGCCACCACCCATTCCCTGACCGGGTGCATCCTGATATCCTCTCTTGCCTCGCTGCCTGCCCATTCCCATGACATTTCCCCGGCCTGCAAATCCCTGGTCGGGATTACCAGCACCTGTGCAGTTGCCTCTTCCTCTGCCTGTCATGGCACCTTCATTCATTGGTCCTCTTTGATTAAATCCTGGCATGATATTGCCTCCTTTTGTTTATGATAAATCAATTTTTATTACCTCTGCCTCTCCTCCTGTTCCCTTTTCCGTGACCGTGTCGTCCATAACCCCGGCCATTTCCATGTAGCATATAACAGCCGCCTTCTATTTTGAGACGATATGCGTTTACAAGAGCTTTTGACAGGTTAAACCGACCAGCTTTCAGAATTCTTCCAAAGGTTTGTCGAGAGACGTTCATGATTTCTGCTGCCTGGCTCTGATCCAGTCCTTCAAAATCGATATGTCGGATGGCCTCAAACTCTTCAAGGGAGAGCGCTACTTCTCCTCTTTCTTCAACACCTACAGGCCTGAATTCTTTGATGATCGGGCGGGATCTGATACATCTTGGTCTCTTGGGTCTAGGCATGGTGTCTCCTTAGTTTTGATCATTTGACTATAATAATAATGCTGCTGCGGAAGTATGTCAAGTAGAATTATGGTCAAATGACTAAAAAAATGCGATGAGAAATAATTTTATTCCTTACCGCATTTATTATCAGCGTTATTAAAGCTTTGTTTGTATTCTCAGAGTTTTGCTTACAGGTTCTTTTTCTAGGATGGTCTTGCCACAAGCACCGGTATTTTGGATTTAAGAATAACACCGCTGGCAGTACTTCCCAGCACCATCTCCTCAAATTGTCCATGGCCGTGGGTTCCCATGATTATCAGATCAAAATTGTTATCCTGTGCCGTTTTGACGATTTCATTAACCGGGTTGCCTGCTGTAACAATCGTTCGATTTTCTGAAAGCGGACAATGGGGCATTTGTTCAAGAACTTTTCGTGAAGTTATTTTCATTCTTTCGTGGATGAGCTTCTTTGCCGTTTCAATATTTTTTCGGTTAAATTCATCCCATTTCTTTTTATCAATTGAGTGTGACAGATTAATCCCTGTTCCGGAAGAGTATTCATCCAGTACATCAGGAACAACATGAATGGCATGAACCTGGGCGTTATATTTATTTCCAATGCTGCAGGCATATTTAACAGCGTATCTGGCGGTTTCAGATAGATCTGTTGCAAAAAGTATCTTTTTTACATCAATTATCATGGAATCATTTTTTTCAAATTCAGGAACTTTTAATATTTCATCCTTTTCAAATTCAGCTGTTTCTTTCTCCTTTGCCCTGGGTGCGCCAAACATATAATTGACAAACTTTACATACCATGCCGCAGTCTGAATCTGGATGATATAGGCAAGGGCGATCAAAAGTGCTATGGTCATTCCTTGTTTACCAAAGGCCGTCATAGCGATAGCAAGCGCAATGGATAAATCACGCATAACAACACCGAAAACCATTGCAATGGCATCCTCTCTTGAAAAGAAAAGTCTGCCGACTATTGTTAATAAAATATATGAGATGAGATAAAAAACGGCTAATGGGACTAGGATAATGATGATATCGCCAGGATTGGCAATGATATGTTTTGCTTTGAGAGACATGGCAAGAAATGCAATTAAAACGACCCCAAGGGCAGAAAATGGAGGGAATTTAGGTTTGATTTTTTCATTCCATACTTTTTTACCATATTTTTTCATTCCTAAAGTCTGGGTTAAGAGGCCTACAAATAAAGGGAAAAATACAAATATCGCAATTTGTTTAAACATATGAAGCATATTTACTTCTATGGTCGCACCCATAAACACTTTGGTAAAAATCGGAGCAGCAAGAGACCCGATCACAAGTCCGAATACAACCATTTTAATGGCAGCTTCCTTATTGCCTTTGGCAAATCCGGTCCAGGAAATGGTCATTCCTGATGTCGGCAAAACACCTATTAAAAAAAGCCCAACTGCCCAAAGAGCAAATTTGGGTGCTTCACCGGATAAAAATATTTTTCCAATGGAAAAGACAAGCAGAGGAACAAATATGAAATTGATGATCTGGGTTACCAGTTGCAGTTTAAAGTCATGACCTTTAAAAATGGTTTTCACATTTAATGTCACCATCATGGGGTAGACCATGATAAATGTTACCGGAATAATGAATTGTTTTAAGGGTGCCGCGTTAAACAGATATCCATAGATTAATCCGAACATCATGGAGATTGGGATGGCCCAGACGAGATTCTTTTGTATGACTGACAAAAATTTGAGCACTATATCAATTCCTTTGTGTTTTAATCTGTGTGAACGCTTGGAAATAAATTTGCATCGGTATGGGGTAGAAACTGGGCTCTTGTGAACTCTTCCATAAAGGCATTATTACTTGAAAAATCAAGATATGTCATTGTATTTGAAATCGCAATAGCCTGCTGTCGATAAGTATTGGAAAGCAATGCCATATAAGCACCGGCAATGGAACTGTTTCCCATATATTTAAATTTTTCTCTTTCAATATCCGGGAGCAATCCTATGGTTATTGCCTTTTCGATATTTAGGTATTGGCCAAAACCGCCGGTGATAATCATCTGGCTGATGGAAGAAAAATCCATTCCAACCTGATCAAGAAGGATGCTGAATCCTGCATAGATGGCAGCTTTGCTTAGAATCAAACTCTTAATGTCTGACTGGGTAAAAATAATATCTTCTTCTGAGTCAATATTGTCTGCATATTCAATAATAAATGCGGGTTCTTCATTGAAAAGGACAAATCGCGGGTGATTTGTATCAATCTGAAATTTACCATCCTGACCAATGACTTTCTTTAAAAGCATTTCAGATAAAAGATCAATCATTCCTGATCCGCAAATTCCCCTTGCCGGCTTGTTTTCTACAGTCAAATAGTCAGGCTCAAACGTTTTCGAGTCTATAGTAATCTTTTCAATGGCACCGTCTTCTGCACGCATGCCCCATCTGATACCTCCTCCTTCAAAGGCAGGACCTGCGGAGCAGGCTGCCGTCATGAGAAATTCATTATTACCCAGGACAATTTCTCCATTTGTTCCAATATCAATAAAAAGGGTAAGATCTTCAAACTGATTGAACCCTGTATATAGTACACCCGACACAATATCCCCGCCAACATAGCTGGCAGGTCCGGGCATAACAAAAACACCGGCATAATATGCTGCCTTTAATCCGATTTCCCCGGCTTTAATAATGGGGAATTCAGAAACTGTCGGGATATAGGGTTCTCTTCTAATATACTTTGCATTGATTCCCAGCAATAGATGGATCATGGTTGTATTGCCGGATATAACAATGCTCTCAATCTGTTTATGATCTGCATTAATTGAACTGATGGCCTGTTTTGTCAGATCATTGATAGTAGAGATGGCCATCTTTTTTAATTTTTTTACACCATCTTTTTCAGAACAGACAATGCGATTGATGACATCGTCACCACATGCTGCCTGACGATTATGACCTGATGCAGTACTCAGTATGGCACCATCAGACATATCCACAATGTAGACAACGATAGAGGTCGTTCCCAGATCCACAGCCATGCCGAATGATTTTTTTTGATCCTTGGCCGGGCTGACATCAACAATTTCCGAAGAGCATTTTTTCCATAGTAAGGAAGCAATAACCTTCCATTCATCATTCCTTACAGACTCTGTCAGCTGACGCATTACTCTGATATTGCTGCTCATTTTGGACGTATCATATCCAAATTTTTTAAGCTGTCGTTTCAGCCGGTCAAAATCACTGACAGTATCTTCCATGGTCGGCAAATCAAGCTGCAGGGGAACTTTTTCGACGATGGGTTCAATTTTTTCCACAAGGCCTGAAAGTTTTTTTGTGGCAGTCTCTCCCATTCCGGCCGCTTTTAATTTTTTTTCGATTGTCTCTTCAGGTATTTTGACTATGATATTTTCAAAAATTTTTGATTGACAGGCAAGGACATATCCCCTTTCATTTTCTTTTTCACTTAAAAGGGATGTTTTTTCAGAGTCTGCCTTACCGGATTCTATGATCAGTTTGCATTTCCCACATGATCCCTTACCATTGCAGGAGGCATTGATATAGATATCGGTTTTTTGAGAGGCTTCCAATAAATTTGTCCCCGGGGTAACGGCAACTTTTTTTCCCCCTGGTTGAAAAGTGACGATACATTCTTCTTTATCAGGAACGTCCTCTGAAGATTCAAAACCTTTTTTTGTAATAAAATGAATCGGGCAGGAGGGTCTGAACTTGCAATATATATCAGGATCACGGCATTCCATACAATCTTCGCAAAAATAAATGTTATGTTTCATGCAGATATAACCGGTTTCTCGATCAGGATGATTGACACATTTACCCATTTCAAACCTCCATTTTTTTAATGATTCAATTTTTATAATGCGTCGTCCAGGCTCTTTACAATGGTGTTTTCGGATTGAAGACCAACGAACCGTTTAATCTCTTTGCCATCCTTAAAAAGGATTAAGGTAGGAATACTTTGGACCATATATTTTGTTGCTAAGGCTCTGTGTTCATCAATATTAATTTCAATAATAGATGCACGGTTCTGATACGTGTTAATCAGCTTTTTGATGACAGGTTCCTGTGCCTTACAAGGAGCGCACCAGGTTGCATTAAAATCCATAAGTGTAACACCATTTTTTAAAGTTTCCTGGAATTGATCTATACCCATTTTTAGTTAACCTCCATAGATGATTTGATAAAGTGGCGATTCTAAAAATTAGTATAGTCAAAAAGTATGCCATATATGTTTTTCCGGCAGTGTAATATGTTGTAATATATTGAAAATAAAGAACATAATAATAGAGAGCACCTGAATTTATTGTTTCTGGTGGTTTTGGTTAAAAAAAAAGGAACGTTACTTTATCGAAACGGTTTCGGTCTGTAACGTTTTTTTGACAAAGACCATATCATATATAAGTTATATTCAATAGAAATATATAGATGGCACAACCCTTGCTTTAATATACTTTGGTAATTATGTAATTAACCCGTAACCATGAGGTACATATGAAAGAAATGATTTATGTTTTTCTCTTCCTGGGAATTTATATCCTGGTACAAGTCTATATCCTGCCTAAAATGGGGATATCCACCTGAATGAGAGATGCCTGTCAGGTGACAGACAAGAAAAAAATTCAAAAAAAGATGCCTGAGGATAACTCATAGTGTTTAAAAATTTTCCTGGTATTGACTATAATAGTAACGTTACCTATTCTTTGTGGTTAGGACAAAATGTGTTACACAAAAGGATAAGATATGGAAACCCATCAATTATGGAATGTTAGTTTTTTAAACCAGATTCTTGATACGATGGCAGAAGGTCTTTTCACTCTGGATGACCAGGGCATAATTACATCCTGGAACAAATCAATGGGAAAAATCACGGGCTATTCTGAACAGGAGGCTGTCGGCAATACCTGTAGTTTGATTGAATGCAGCCGGTGTTTCGGTAAAGAGTGCCCGGCCAATATTAATAAATGCGGTGTAATCAAGCATGGAAAAACAGAAGCTAAAGAATGTTTTATTAAGCATAAGGACGGACACAGTATTGCCGTAATAAAAAACGCAAGGCTTGCCCGGGATGAAAATGATCAGATCTTGGGAATTGTTGAAACCATTACAGATCTGACCGAATTAAAAAAAATTAAAAAAACCGCTGAAGAGGCTCAAGGGAAACTTAAAAAAACTTACCGGCTTGGGAGTATTATCGGGAAAAGTGCTGTAATGCAGAATGTGTTTGATGCCATACAGGCTGTAGCAAACAGTCGGGCCACAGTGCTGATCCAGGGTGAAAGCGGGACGGGAAAAGAACTGGTTGCCAAGGCCATTCATTATACAGGTGCCGGTTCCTCAAGCCCTTTGATTACGGTGAATTGTTCCGCCCTTTCTGAAACCTTGCTTGAAAGCGAACTATTCGGACATGTTAAAGGGGCCTTTACAGGGGCTCACAAAGATCGAAAAGGCAGATTTGAGGAGGCGGACGGAGGGACTGTTTTTCTTGATGAAATTGGAGAATTGACCCCATATATGCAGATAAAACTGCTAAGAGTCCTACAGGAAAGAGAGATTGAAAGGGTAGGGGACTCAAAGAAAAGAAAGATAGATATCAGAATTATTGCCGCGACCCATAAAAACCTTTATGACTTGACTCAGCAGGGTAATTTCAGAGAAGATCTGTTTTATCGATTAAAGGTTTTCCCCATTAATGTTCCATCCTTAAGAAAACGCCGTGAAGACATCCCAATACTTGTCAGACATTTTATTAAAAAAGGGAATAAAAGAGAGAATAAATCCATAGGAAAGGTTGATACACAAGGGATGAAACGATTGATGGAACATTCATGGCCCGGAAATATAAGGGAACTTGAAAATGCCATTGAACATGCATTTGTGATTTGTAATTCAAATCGGATTGAACTCAAAGATCTGCCTGTGGAGATCAGAGAAAACCAGGGGCACATGAAAAGCATTCCTCCTATTACGAATCTGACCCAAACCAGATCATATAGTACAGATAAGGTTGCAAAGCTAACAAAATTGGATCTTGTAAAATTGCTCGAAGAGTGTAATTGGAATAAGGCAGAAGTGGGTCGACGAATTCAAAAAAGCCGAACCTCGGTGTGGAAATACATGAAAAAATGGGGCATCCCATTGCAAAAGCCCTAAAATGAAAAAAGAGCAAAAGCCTTGATGGAAAGTTTTGGCAAGGCTTTTTATCGGTTTGGTTTAAGCCCCCAGGTACGCCTTTTTAACATCCGGGTTATTGAGCAATTCATCTGAAGGCCCTTTAAGGACAAGAGAACCATTCTCTATTACATAACCCCTCTGGGCGAATTTCAAGGCAAGCCGGGCGTTCTGTTCAACCAGCAAAATTGTGGTACCTAGCTTATTGATTTCTCTTAACGCATCAAACATTTCCATCATGAGAATCGGGGCCAACCCCATGGAGGGCTCATCTAAGAGCATGATTTTGCGACCGCTCATGTAACCTCTTCCAACAGCCAGCATCTGCTGCTCACCACCGGACAGAGTCCCTGCAAGCTGGTCTTTTCGCTCATTAAGCCTTGGAAACAGATCAAACACCCATTTTTTGTCCTTGTTGATCTGATCAGTGTCTTTTCTGGCAAAGCAGGCAAGGGCAAGATTTTCTGTTACCGTAAGGTTTCCAAAGACTCTCCTTCCTTCGGGTACATGAGATATGCCTAATTTTGAGACAACTTTATCCGTACTGTATTTAAGAAGATCTTCTCCTTCAAACTCAAGAACAGATCCAGGCTCAGCTGGAATCATCCTGGAAATTGCCCTTAAAGTAGTGCTTTTCCCGGCACCATTGGCACCGATAATGGTTAGAATTTCACCCGCTTCAACACTAAAGTCAATTCCGTGAAGCGCCTTGATATTTCCGTAAGAAACTTTTAAATTTTTAACTTTTAGCTGCATCAGGTAAGATCCTCCTTGCCAAGATAAGCCTCAATAACCTGGGGATTATTCTGAATTTCTTCGGGTGGTCCCTCTGCAATGAGTTCTCCAAATACCAGGGTCTGGATATGCTGGCACAATTCCATTACAAATTTCATCCTGTGTTCAATCAGAAAGATGGCCACTTTAAAATCCTTATGGACCTGGCGGATAATTTTTATCATTTGAAGCAGTTCATCCGGTGTCATCCCTGCGGTGGGTTCATCAAGGAAAAGAATCTTCGGGTTGGTTGCCATGGCCCTTGCCATTTCTACCCGTCTTTGTGCCCCATAAGGCAAGTTAGTAACTATTTGATCTGCATGCTGTTTGATATCAAATAATTCAAGCAGGTGATAGGAATTTTCTTCAATCTGGGTTTCCTGCTGTCTGCATTTTGAGGTATTGAAAAATGATCCGATCAGCCCATAGGATAATTGTGAATAATGGGCCATTTTAATATGATCCAGAACATTCATGTGTCGCCACAACGCAAGGTTTTGAAATGTTCGGCCCAGCCCTTTGGCAGCAATTTCATTGGTTTCAAGCCCTTTGATATTCTCGTTTTCAAGGGTAATGGAGCCTTCTGTCGGCGTATAGACGCCTGTAATTAAATTAAATATGGTTGTCTTTCCTGCACCGTTAGGGCCGATAAGTCCTGTGATCTGCAGGGGTTCGATATTTAGATTATAATTATATACAGCTCTAAGACCACCAAAATAATGTGTCATTTTATTTACATTGAGCAAAGCAGACATGGGTTTTAAGCTCCTTGTTCTCTTTTATGTTTGGCTCTTAAGAGTTTTTTGGCGTTGATTTCTTTAAAGGAAATCAGGCCGTAAGGACGGAAAATCATTACCAAAATTAAAATTAAAGGAATAATAATCCATTTAAAGAGTTCAAGCGGCCTTAAGGCTTCGCCCAAAACATTGATACTGACAGCCCCGACAATGGAACCAATAATAGAATTAAGACCGCCAAAATAAACCATGGCAAGTATTTCGGCAAGTCTGTTTATGCTGAACATACCCGGATTGATATAGGCCAGTACATGGGCAAACAATCCCCCTGCAATGCCTGCCCAGAATGCTCCGAACATAAAGGCGGTCATTTTTGTTTTCCGGGTTTTAACTGTCATGGATTCCGAGGCAGCCTCATCGTCTCGAACAGCATTTAATGCTTTTCCCATGATAGAGGTGACAAAATTGTGGACCACCCAGATGCAAAGCATGGTCCAGATGAAGATGATGGGCAGGGGCGCATAATCGGGCTGCCCTCCCATTCCCCTGGCCCCGCCAATGACATTGAGGTTTTCAATAGCACTCTTTATAATAAACATAAATGCAAGGGAGATAATGGCCAGATAATCCCCCCTGGTTCTAAAAGAAGGGATCGCTACCAGCAGCGAAGCAAGTGATGCTCCAATGCCACCTACTATAAGAGCAAAGGGAAATAGCCAGGGACCCAGGCCCTGGGATAAAACAGCGGCACCAAAGGTTTTGTCATTAACAAAAAAATATAGTGTTATGATTGAGGAAATATAGGCTCCTATAGCCATGAATCCGGGATGGGAACAGGAAAATTCTCCCTGGTACCCATTAATCACATTGATACTGATGGTTAATATGATGGAAATCAGAGTCAGCTTAACAACAAGTACCCTGTAATCATTGATTCCAGCCCATAGATGAAGCACGCCATAGAAAAAAATCAAATGAATAATGGCTGACATCCACAGAGGTGTTGTTTCCAGGATGGCTGCCATCGGATTGGTGAAAAAAATGCTTGCCTTTGCAATCAAAAGAATCGGAATAACATAAACGATAAGATCATACCCAATCACACCGGGTATCATCATTGGATCCTTAAGCACAATCAGAGCGCCGAATAAAACCGGTATCTTGGGTAAGCCAAGATAGTATGAGATATAATCATAGCCCCAGTAATATTCGATGAGTACGGCGGTAAATACACCCAACAGCCATCCCAGCATCGGCACTGTAGAAAACATATTTTTAAATTTTCTTGCTATTTCCATGTAACTTTCCTGTATTTGTTGAAGTTAAAGAATTAAAGCCTTAATTTTGTGCTGTGTTCCATGCCAAAGAATCCCCTGGGTCTGAATGTCAGGATAAGAAGAATAATGGAATAGGCAATAAGATCCCTTAAGGTTGACGGGAAAATCGTTGCAACAAATATCTCGATAAATCCTATAAGGTATCCGGCAAGAGCTGCGCCCTTAATGGAGCCCCTGCCACCAAGAATAGCCGCAACAAATGCCTTCCATCCAAGGATGACACCCATATAAGGATCCAGAATCGGATAGGCTTGTCCATAAAGAATTCCGGCAACTGCGGCCAGGCCTGCACCCACTGCAAAAGTTAAGGGTGCAATAATATTTATGGATACCCCCATCAATGGAACGGCAAGAAAATCATATGACATTGCCCTCATGGCCATTCCCCATTTTGTTTTCTGGATGAATGTATGAAGGGCAACCATTAAAAGAAGTGATATGATAATAATCATCACTTTTACATTCGTAAAATAGATACCACCGACATTGTAGGAAATAGATTCCATCAATGGTGGAAAATTCAATCTTTTAGCACCCAGCAAGATTAAAATACCGGTCTCAAAGATAATGCCGATCATCAAACCTGTAATGGCTGCTGATGCACGGGGTGCGGATCTTAAAGGTCTGTATCCTGCAACTTCAACAAAAACGCCGACCCAGGATGCCAGAAACATGGTAACAACGACTGTGGCAAGGAAGATAAGGGGACCGGGTAGAAACCCTGTAAACAATGCAAGGAAGAGTGTTGCAATCCCAAAGCCGATATATGTGGCCACCATAAAAATATCGCCATGGGCAAAATTAAAGAGCATTAAAACACCGTATACCATTGAATAACCAATGGATATCACTGCATAAAAACTGCCTCTCTGGAGTGCATTTATCAGGTTTTGAAGAATAAATTGACCTAATTCTATCAAAGCTTCCATTCACCAGCTCCTGTTCTATAGAGTTATGACTGCCATGCACACAAGTTGCATGGCAGTCATATGATTACTTAAACGATACCATTTGGCTTAAATTTATGGACAACTGGATTTGTAAAATTCATATTCGCCGCTATCATTGATTTTTACGATAACAGCACATTTGATTGGGTCACCTTCAGGGGTAAACGTCATATTTCCTGTAATACCGGAAAAATTCTTGATGTTGGCCAGGGCATTTTTAACAGCTACTCTGTCTTTTTCAATTTTACCGGTAATTTTACCGGCATCCTGAATAGCCTGCTGGGTAAGACGAAGTGCATCCCAGGTTAAGGCTGCAACATCATCGGGAACATAGCCGAAATTGGCGGTATATCTGTCAATAAATGTTTTTGTTGCTCCTTTGGCACCTGCCGCTGCATAGTGTGATGAAAAATATAGTCCGTAACATGCTTCACCGCATAATTCTACAGTTTCAGCAGACCCCCAGGAGTCAGATCCAACGATGGGGCCTTTCCATCCAAGTTCCTTTGCCTGTCGAACGATAAGGGGAACTTCATTGTAATACTGGGGAGTAAAAAGAACTTCGGCACCTGATCTAACAATCTGAGTTAACTGAGAAGAAAAATCCGTGTCTTTTGTCGTAAAGCTTTGATAAGCAACAACAGATCCTGCGCCATGTTTTTTCTCCCATGCTGCTTTAAACACTTCAGCCAATCCTTTTGGGTAGTCAGAGGCAACATCATAAAGAACAGCAGCTTTTGTAAACCCAAATTCATCAGTAATAAAGTTGGCTATAACAGGACCCTGAAAAGGATCAAGGAAGCAGCCGCGAAATACATATGGTCTGTCAAGTGTTGTGCTTGGATTGGTAGACCAGGGGCTGATCATAACGGTTTTATATTTATTGGCAACTTCACCGGCAGGAATCGCCTGTTTGGAAGACTGGGGACCAACGATGGCAAGAACATCATCCTGGCTAATCATTTTCATATTTGCTTTTACTGCTGATTCTGCTTTTGCCTCATTATCTTCAATAACAAGTTCAACATCATATTTTTTACCGCCAACTTCAAGTCCACCGGCTTTTTCAATGTCTTCAAGCCACAACATGGCAGCAAATTTAGTCCCTTCACCCACCTTTGGAATGTCTCCGGTCATGGGGGCATTAATACCAATTTTGATAATCGTTTTTCTTGCACTATATGCTGATGTAGAAAACATCATGGCAAAGGCAAAGGCCACAACCACTAAACAAGCAAGCTTTTTCATGTTACCTCCTTTAAATATTAATTATTTTTTAAAAGCATCATGGAATACGCTTTTAAAACACATACGAGTTTAATTTATATGTAAAAATATAGGTTAAGTAAAGGATAATAACGCAAAATTAATAAGTGTCGATCATATTGCTGCAAGCATATCTTCAATTTTAATTTTGTTTAAGGTTCTTGCCTAATTCAAAAATTAATACTATAAAACGTGCATACAATAGCAGAATAGAATATTTATCAATCTGATAATTCTTAATTAAGGAAATTTCAATGAAAAAAAGCATCATAAAAAGTAGTGGGATGTTTGTACCGCCCAACGTCATTACCAACCATGATCTTGAAGAAATATTAGACACCTCGGATGAATGGATAAGACAAAGGACGGGGATTGAGCAAAGATACTGGATCGATTCGGAGGGGGTAACCGGTTCATCTGATTTAGGGTTTGAAGCTTCCAAAAAAGCTTTGGACAATGCCGGATGGACACCTGAAGATCTTGATTTTATTATATTTGCTACGCTAAGTCCTGATATTATGTTTCCAGGCTCAGGATGTCTGCTCCAGGCAAAACTGGGGCTCAACTCAACTCCTGCATTAGATATCAGACAGCAGTGTACAGGATTTCTTTACGGCCTTGCCACAGCAGATGCCTATATAAAAACAGGCCTTGCCAATAAAATTCTTCTGGTTGGTGCAGAAGTACACTCTTCAGGTCTTGATAAATCAACCAGGGGGCGGGATGTTACGGTTATATTTGGTGATGGGGCAGCAGCCGTGTGCATTGAAGGAGTTGAAACCGATGAAACGGCAGGAGTACTTGCTTCAGCTCTTCATGCAGATGGCAATTTTGCCGAGGCATTAATGACTGAACTTCCTGCATCAAGACTTCCTTTGCGGATGCCGCCGGATGTACCACTTGATGATGCAAGATACTATCCTGTTATGGATGGCCCGGCTATTTTTAAAAAAGCGGTTAGAATGCTGCCCAAGGTTATAAAGGAATCCCTTGAAAAAGCACAAATCAGTCTTGATGAAATTGATTTGATTATCCCGCACCAGGCCAATATGAGAATCAATCAAGCCCTGGGGCAGTTTTTAAAATTAGATGATGATAAAATTTTCCATAATATTCAGAAATATGGAAATACCACTGCAGCAAGTATTCCGCTTGCACTTCATGAAGCCATGGAACAGGGACGTATCGGTAAATCCGGTGATATCGTTATTTTAACGGGTCTTGGTGCCGGCCTTACCTGGGGCAGTGTAATTTATAAGTTTTTATAATGATCCTTTAAACAGGGTATCAAGATAAAATTTTGATGCAGGATCAAGGGAACTAAAATCATAGGTTTCATCAATATTTTTTCTTTTTATTTGACCCCTGATATCGGTCGCAAGAACTTTGCCCAGTTCCACACCGAACTGATCAAAAGGATTTACACCGAGTATAAACCCTTCATATATGGTTCTTGCTTCATAGAAAGCCAGGAGCAAACCAATGCTTTCAGGTGTCAGGTCATTGATGAGGATGGTGGAAGAGGGCCTGTTTCCTGTAAAATATTTTGCCTTGTTATCATTATCCCTTCCCATCGCCAGGGCATTAGCCTGTGCAATCATATTGGCCCATAATTCCTGGTGATTGTAAACCCCTTTTGATTTAGCCTGGTCCTTATTATAAATCGGTTTTACAACCCCGATAAATTCTATGGGAAACGGACTTCCCTGATGGGCAAGCTGGAAAAATGAGTGCTGTGCATTGGTCCCGGGCTCACCAAAAATGATAACTCCGGTCTTATGATCTGTAATTTTACCGTCAGATGTTACTCCTTTTCCAAGGCTTTCCATAGATAGCTGCTGTATATGAGGCACAAGTTTGGACAAGGCACTGGAATAGGGAATAATGGCCTGAGCCGGATACTGTAAAAAATTGGAATTCCATATGCTGATCAAAGCTGCTGTCAAAGGGATATTTTTTTTCTCCGGGGCGTTTAAAGCATGTAAGTCCATATCATGACAGCCTTTCAGGAAACGGCTGAAAATATCAAATCCAAAGGCAAGACTTAAGGGGAGACCTCCGACTGCAGAGGTCACAGAATACCTTCCTCCAATAAAATCAAACATATGAAAAGCACCTAAACCCGAGCTTGAGGGATCATCCCCAGGGCTGCCTTTCGCAGTAACCGTCACAAGATGTTTTAAAGGATCAAGGTGATTGTTTTTTAAAAATAACAGGGCCTGGTTAAGATTGGCCATGGTTTCGGTTGTGGTATATGATTTTGAAATAACAATCCAAAGGCAAGTTTCAGGGTCAATGGCTTTGATGACCTGCCCAAAATTGTCAATATCTACATTGGGTAGAAAATGAAGATTAATAACCGGCTCAATAGTATGTTTTAATGCAGTATAAACAAATTCGCACCCAAGATAAGAACCGCCGATTCCGATGATAATCGCATCGGTAAAAGATCGCCCCGTAGAACCTTTCAAGTCATTATTATGAACTTTTTGGGAAAAATATTTTATCTGTTTGTTCACACGGTTGATTTCCGAAATAACATCCAGATCATCCAATAGGACGGGGCCATGGGTAAAATCTCTTGCGGCAGTATGAAGGGCGGCTCTATTTTCAATTACATTAACGATTTTGCCCGACATCATTTTTGAAAAAGAATCTTTTGCTCCGGTTTCTCTGGCAAGGTCCAACAATTCATTGAGCAGAATATCATCTATTCTTTGTTTGGAAAAATCATAGAAAAACTCCTCCAGTTTTAATGAAAAATTTTCAAGTCTGTCCTTATTTTGAATTAAATTTTTTAAATGGAATTTTTTGTCCTCAAAGGTTTTTGAAAGACGTTTTAGATTTTGACAGGCGGTATGAGTACTAAATGTTTTCCGGCCCATTCCCATTATAATCTCCCATTTTAATTTCTTGTGTCATGCATTCAGATAATTGGCCGGGGGTTATATCGAGGCGGCAAAAAATTTTATTTTCCAGGTCCAATGTGTTTGCCCACATCATCTGAATACGGTCTTTAAATTCTTTCCTGGTTCCGTATCGTAATTTGATGTATTCAAGTCTTTTTTTCAACGGCACCACCTTATCATGTAATACTCTTTTATCGGAATAATTAACTATTTCCTGCTCCGAAACAGGGGAATCGTTTTCATAAGAATCCAGAATGACATGCTGACGTATGATATTACCTACTTCGGGATATCCCAATCGGGTTAACATCAGGCCGCCGGTTTCGGGATGGGACTCTTTTGTATCAAAGCTTCTGGTTTTTGTTATATCGTGAAGCAACGCTGCAGAAGTTGTTAACCGGATATCAAGATCGGGAGAATGTTTTTTAAGCTTTAGACATATAAACAATGCAATATTGGAAACCATGATAGAGTGGTCGATAATATGATCCATCATCTCTATTTTTTTTATCAGTTTAAAACATTCTGTTCTAGAAGGTATGTTCATAGATCCTTATTTTAATTTAATCAGGTTAAATTATTTTAAATGATAAAATAGTATTGAAGTTATACCCCTTACTGATATGATATAAAAGGATTTTTTTTTAAAGGCGGTGATACGGTTAAAATGTTGAAAAAAATCATTTCAGGCGGACAGACAGGTGCAGACAGGGCAGCACTTGACGTTGCCATTAAATTCAATATTGAACATGGCGGATGGCTTCCAAAAGGTCGCAGAACGGAAAAAGGACCATTGCCAATGAAATATCAATTGAATGAAATGGATACGGGTGATTACAGGGCCAGAACAGAGCAGAATATCGTTGATTCCCATGGTACCGTGATTATTTCCCGTGGTAGACTTACCGGGGGATCAAAGCTTACCCAAAGTTTTGCAGAATTTGTCGGCAGGCCGAATTGTTATATTGATTTGTTAAACACAGAAGAGTTTGAAGCATCTATTATTTTAAAATCCTTTATAATGGAAAAGGAAGTTCAAACTTTGAATGTAGCAGGTCCCAGATTGAGCCATCATCCCGGGATTTACATGGATGTCAAAACGATTCTCGAAGCCACGCTCTATCTTCTCTTTTTAGATACGCGGAAGGATAGGGGTATGAGAAAATATATACCTTCCTGTCCTGTTAAAGAGGATTTTCCTCAAACCCTGGAAGAGTCCATTGATTTGCTGTGTGACGATTTGCCGCTGAAGACCAGAACATTTATTGCAAAACTTGAACCTCACAATATCCACATGCTCTATTTTACACTGCTGGAATATGTTAGACAGCGTGTGGGATTTGACATGGAAAATCAACCCCTTTTAAAAGATTGTTCCGTCAGGATGAAGGATGACAGGTGTACCATTGAAGATGTTGTCATGGAGATTTTAAAACGGTTTAAACAACATCTTGAAAAAGATCATATATTGAGGATGGTGCAATGATACCCATTCGAGATACTCAACCCTCCAATTGTATTCCTGTCGTGACTTATATTCTCATGGGAATTAACCTGCTGGTATTTATCCTGCAAATTCAAACCGGATTAGATAATGAGGTCTTTTTTTATTCTTACGGGTTGGTTCCGGCCAAATATACGGTACATGAAATGTCGAGGCATTTTTCAACAGGCAATCAGTTGTTTTCCATTTTTTCATATATGTTTCTGCATGGCGGGTTTTTACATTTCATTGGGAATATGTGGACCCTGTATATTTTTGGAGACAATGTCGAAGAACATTTCGGTTCGTTAAGATTCTTAGGGTTTTATTTGATTTGCGGCATCATTTCAGGATTGTCCCACTTTTTTTTAAATCCCGTATCCATGGTGCCGACCATTGGTGCCAGTGGGGCGATTGCCGGTGTCATGGGCGCTTATTTCCTCTTGTTTCCAAAATCACGGATTTTAACTGTTATTCCCATCATTATCATACCCTTGTTTATTGAAATACCGGCATTTATTTTTCTCGGGGTCTGGTTTTTTATTCAGTTTTTAAATGCAGCAGGCGCAAGCGCCGGATCGGGTATTGCCTGGTGGGCACATATCGGGGGATTTATAGCTGGGCTCGTATTAGTCAAGCTGAACAAAAAACTGCCAAAAACAGGCACAAAGCAGAAGATCAGTCAATTTACCGCTAAAAAGCGCACCCCAAGACTTCAAATGATTGTTGCATCCGGCAAGGCGGACAGCCCTGATCTTTATGGAAATATTGATATTACATCTATTGAGGCCATTGCCGGCACAAATAAAACAGTGACGATTCCCTGGGGATTTTATAAACCCCTGTACAAGGTTAAAATCCCTTCAGGGGTGAAACACGGAACCAGATTAAGGCTTTCCGGAATGGGGAAATCCGTTCCAGATGGAATAAAAGGGGACATGTACCTTACGGTGAATGTTAAAAATACAATTTTATAGAAAATAGGGGTTTGCCCCGATTGATTTTTCCAATATCCTCTTATATAGATGAAGGGGCACAAAAAATTGCTTTCTCACAAATATCTTGACCAGTGATATAGTAATCGAAAGGGCGGAGCTGTGCCTTAGCCCTGGAAAAGAAAGACTGCTGATCACTCCTGAGGCGGCATTCTGTGTTTCATGTGCTGAAAAGATCAGCAGGAGCCATACCTCAAAAAAATAGCTTAGCGTTCAAAGGAAGGTGATGGACGTGTGGCGGTATATTCTTTAGTATGGTGGTATGATGGCTGGATAAATTTACAGAGAGGTAAGGCCAATGTCAGACACTAAAAATGCGTGGAAGAACTTTAAAAAAAATGAGTTTAAAATTGGAAGATATAATTATCTGGTTATTGAAAGCAGGTCTGATTTTGGTTTGTATTTAAGTTATGATGAGGGCAGGATTCTGCTTCCCAATAAATACGTTTCTGACGATCTAATTATTGGTGATACTCTTGAAGTGTTTGTATACACCGACTCTGAGGATCGGTTGGTTGCTACCACTTTAAAGCCTGCCGGTATTGTTGGAGATTTTGTTTTTCTTAAAGCAAAAGATGCGGCTCCATTTGGAACATTTATGGAGTGGGGGCTTGAAAAAGACTTGCTGGTGCCCAAAAATGAGCAGCAGGACAGAATGGTGCCCGGAAAAAAATATCTGACAAAGATCTGTTTGGATAACGAGACACAGCGAGTGTGTGGCACAACTCAAATATCTGCGAATTGCGATAAAAATATTAAGGACCTTAAAGTAGGCCAACAGGTCGATCTTATTATCCATTCTATTACCAAAATTGGTATTATGAGCGTAATAGACAATCGATACTTTGGTATGCTGTATCTCAACGAAATTTATCAGGATCTGTCAATTGGAGATACGTGTACAGGCTATATCATGCGGCTCCGTGAAGATAAAAAAATTGACCTGACTTTGAAAAAACCAGGGTATATGTCTGTGAAAGGATCTACCCACAAAATTGTAAATATTTTAAAAGAGGCCGGAGGATTTATACCCTGTCATGATAAAAGCTCTCCTGAAGATATCAAAAGGGTTTTCTCCATGAGCAAAAAAGAATTTAAAAGAGCGGTTGGAGGATTGTACAAAAAGGGGATTTTAGAGTTGAAAAAAAACGGGATTAGCCTGAAATAATGAATAAGAATGATATCTTACGCCGTATTCGGTATGTTTTTGATTCAGTCAATGCGCAAAAAAAGTTGGTAAAATGAGTTTGATGTACGAGGAATTAGATTTTCGACCAACGCCTATCGGAGACTTGATGTTGCGCCGTCGCCGTTTGATTCAACTCGGGGGGCTTGATATTTATGAGGTCAAGCTTGGAGAGTATTTTCTGATGACCAGCTTGTTTCATGAGGCAGAGGTTCAGCTTTCCAAGCTTGGGCTTGGCGGGTTGGATAAAAAAGACCTCGACGTTGTAGTCGGTGGCCTCGGGCTTGGGTACACAGCTGTTTCCGCATTGGAAGATAAGCGTGTAACATCGCTCGTTGTTGTGGAGTATTTAGAGGGGGTGATCGAGTGGCATCAAAACGGGCTTGTCCCGCTGGGCAAGGTGTTGACGGGAGATCCTCGCTGTCGACTGGTGCATGCCGATTTTTTTGCCCTGTCCCGAGACGTGTCGAAAAGCTTTGATCCGGAGTATCCTGCAAATAAACATGATGCCATTCTTTTAGATATAGATCACACTCCGACGAACGTATTACACCAAACAAACACGCGTTTCTATACTGAGGAAGGGCTTGAGGAGCTTGCACAGCATTTGAAACCTGGCGGGGTGTTTGGTCTCTGGGCAGATGGTTTCCCGGAGGAATCTTTTACCGACCTTTTGGCTATGGTTTTTGAAAGCGCTGAGTCGCACACCATTGAGTTTGATAATCCTCTAACCGGTGGCTCGTCTGAAGGTGCTGTTTACGTGGCACGAGTGAGCCTGTAACGAAAATATGAGGCATGAAATGAAGATATGGGAGGATGTGCATGAAAGAATCAAAAAAAATGGTTCTGGTTTTAATCGGTTGTTTCCTTCTGTTCCTGCTTCCATTTTCTGTTGCCTTTGCAGATGATGACAACCACAAGGACCCAAAAAAATGGTACGAGAAAATTTTCGATGACGACGATCATGATGATGATCATGAAAGCAAATATCTTACGCCTGTAAACAATGAAACATTCAAACAGGAATGTGGGGCCTGCCATTTCGCTTATCAACCAGGCCTGCTGCCGGCCGGGTCCTGGGGGAAAATTCTTTCTAACTTACCCGCTCATTTTGGAGAAGAAGTTTCATTAGATCAAGAATCAAAAAATATTATTAATGAATACCTTCAATCAACTGCTGCCGAGAATTCATCTGCAAAAAGAGCAAGAAAGATTTTGAAAAGCCTTGGAGAAAAAACGCCGTTACGAATAACAAAAACGCCTTACATACAAGAAAAACACCACGAGTTGGATTCGAATATTTTCAGCAGGCAATCAATTGGTTCCCCATCCAACTGCATTGCCTGTCATCCTACTGCCGAGCAAGGCAACTATGATGATGATTTTGTGAAGATACCAAAATAGAAAAATTACATAGCGAATAAGGTTAGATGAGGGAAATGATAGAAACGATCGTTATTAAGTTTGATGAGCAATATGCTCTCAGGATTAAGAATATAAGGAATGCCGTATTCACGGATGAGCAGCATATTGACCCGGATATGGATTTTGATGGTCAAGACCGTGATGCTGTTCATGTGTTGAGCATCTGCAATGAAAATTATGCGGGCACAGGCCGCATGCTGAATGATGGACATATTGGCAGATTGGCAGTGCTTAGAGAATATCGGGGACAGGGATTGGGTGCAAAAATGGTTCTATCATTAGTTAAAGAGGCAGAAAATAGAGATATGGAAAGAGTCTATCTTGGTGCTCAAAAACATGCCGTAGGTTTTTACAAAAAGCTGGGCTTTTCTGTCTATGGTGAACCCTATACCGAGGTCAATATTGAACATATATATATGGAAAAAATCAGCATGGGCTGAATTCATAGAAAAAGTGGCACAAACAGCTATAACAAACTCTTAGACAATAAGGATTTACAATGAATGGTCGAAATATTTCCTGTCATTTGAATGACATACAACACAAGTATGATCCGTCATTATTTGATTTTGCTAATGACAAGATAGCCATGCGTGTTGTTAATTTCCATAAAAGCCTGCCCGACTATAAGCCGACACCGCTTATCCGGTTATCTTCACTTGCGGATAAACTTGGAATTGACGAACTGCTCATCAAAGATGAAAGCCAGCGCTTTGATTTAAATGCATTTAAGGTTTTAGGTGCAAGTTATGCTATCGCTAAGGTTCTGGGAAATAAATTGAATTTGAGTAACGATGAATTGACCTTTGAAAGAATCGTGTCTGAGCAATTTAAATTTAAAAAAATCATATTTGCTACTGCAACAGATGGTAACCATGGCAGGGCCGTCGCCTGGACAGCGGAAAAATTTGGCTGCAAAGCTGTTGTGTATCTGCCTAAAGGTTCCTCTTTAGCACGCTTAAAAGCAATAAAGCAATTTGGAGCTACGGCATCAATTGTAAATCAAAATTTCGATGATACGGTTATTTATGCTGAAAAGATGGCAAAAGAGAACGGGTGGATTTTGTTACAGGATACCTCATGGGCCGGGTACGGGGAAGTACCGATACATATTATGCAAGGTTATTTCACGTTGATAACTGAATTTCTTTACCAGGCACAAGAAATATGGCCAACACATGTTTTTTTACAAGCGGGTGTCGGGTCTTTTGCTGCGGCCATTTTAGCCTGCTTATGCAGTTTCACTAATAAAACGACACCAATATTTGTAATAGTTGAACCTCACGGTGCACCCTGTCTCTATGAGTCGATTAAATTGTGTGATGGTGAGCCTTTTAAGGTGAAGGGTGATTTGCCGACTATTATGGCTGGTCTTGCTTGTGGTGAGCCCAGCCATATAGGGTTGCGAATACTAAACGCTGCTGCAAGTGCTTTTATTAAATGTTCAGATGATGTGGCTCGGCGGGGAATGAGGGTTCTTGGAAACCCTTTGGCCGGTGACCAGGCTATTATATCAGGTGAGTCTGGTGCTGTAACTCTTGGACTGGTTTACGAACTATTTTCCAATAAGCGGCATGGCAATTTAAAAGATGACCTGTGCATAACGGGCAATTCTAAAATATTACTATTTTCGACAGAGGGAGATACTGACCCAGAGGCTTATCGTGAGGTTGTCTGGTCTTAACGGAGATGGCAGAAATATTTCAAAGGGGTCACTATTGGCGTATCCACCTTCTGCCTGCAATCATATAGACAAGAACAGACCCCAGAATCAGATATCCAAACATCTCGGCATTTTTTGTTTTGAAAATAAAAGAAAGTATAAGGATAATTGCTGAACTGATCAGAAAAAATACGGGTTTAGGGATCTGCTTGAGGATCACCCGTCCAAAATGGACAAAACGAATATGACTCACCATTAAGCTGACAGAGACACTGGTCAGTCCCCACAATATGCCCGGAGTTGCAATAAGAGATGCACCCAGAACGATCAACGCTCCCGCAGGACTTGGAAGCCCGTTGAATATACCTTCAGGCAGGTCGGTCCGGGTTTTATCCATCGCAATAAACCGGATGAGGCGAAAAGCAACCCCGATAATAAAGACACCACCGACAACCCATGCCAGTGAACCGCCTATTTGCACAATCACATAGGCTGGCGCCAGTCCAAAGCTGACAAAATCAGCAATATCATCCAGATAAGGACCATATTTGGTTCCGCCATGCTTTAGAGCCATTCGTCCATCAAACAAGTCAAACAACTGCCCGGTGATGATGATACAAATTGCCCAGGCAAAATGATGATGATGGGTCAGGATAAGGCTGGTTACACCACAACCAAAATTAAGCACGGAAAGGATATCTGCATAGAGCCGGTTGGGAATAAATTTAAAGACCACAGATGCGGAAGAAAGTACAATGCAGGCGATGAGCACTTCATCGGTAATGTTTATGAATTCCGGGTTTTTATCCATCAATGCACATAAAATAACAAGGCCAAAGCAGATGATGGCCTTTATTTTTCCAAAATTATTGGCAGCCCCGGAGAATTTGATCCAGGTCAAAATCCGCCGGGCAAAAAACTGGCCCACAAATTCAATGGTCACAAGGACCCATATCAATTCTATTGATATAATTCCTGCATAGGCAAATCCAATCAATGGCGGCAAATAGGTCAATTTATCACACATGGGATCCAGCCATTCTCCCCAGAGGGACGAAAGATTGCATCCTCTTGCCACAACACCGTCAGCCCCATCAAGGATTGCTGAAAAGGTAAATATAAATATAGCAACGGATTGATAAGGGGTAAAAAAGTAGAGGATAAATCCAAAGGCAGCCATGGCTGTTCGCCAGTAGCAGATTGAGTTCGGGTGCAAAAGCCATTGGTGTGACATGATGTAGTCGCGCATAGATTGCTTTTTAACAGCCCGGGAAAACCATAAGAAAAAAGCAGTTCCAATAGCAGCGGAAACAGCAATAACAAAAAATCTTTCCATTTTTTGGCAACAGCCTCCTTTTTTTAGTTCCTGTCTATTTATCATTTTAGCCGTCAATAGTCCATCATCTAAGAAGAACTCAAAAAGAAAAATGAATCATTCGGAATGTTCAAAATGCTTTTTAAAAAATTCATAAAAATAATCGTCTGGCTTTGTCTGGTTTTTACGCTTGTCTGCCTTTTGGCGTTCATCAGTCTTCCCGGTATTGTGGAGTCACAGATCGAAAAGAGACTGCCTCAATTTTTAAATCCAAATGATGTTGAGTTTGATATCCAAAAGATAGGGCTTTTCAATACATTTGTTTCCAAAATTCGTGTCAATAAAGGGATTTCAATTGATTCGATAAATATTGATTATGATATTAAAAAGTTGCCGTCTATTCATCTTAGTAAGGTGACCATATCAGGATTAAGTGTTCATGCGAGCCTTGATGAAAATAATCAAATTAAAATTCAGGGATTGGAATTTCCCAAGACATCAAAAGATAAAATCGGGCAACCTGATTTGTCTGATCTGTTCTTTTTACCTGAAAAAGTTGTCTTGCAGAATGGTAAAATAATCTTACGTACAGTGGATGATGAATTTTTAATTCCTTTTGATGTGTTATCTACCATCAGCTCAAAGAATGGAAAAATAGTCGCCCGGACCCTGGTGTATCCTTTTGGAGAAAAAATCAGCACCCTTGTCACTTATGACATGAATAAGGGCATAGAGTTCTTAAAGATTGAAGGGGAATCCTTTGATTTAGGGCATATTGACCCGTTTCTTTCAAAAAAAACCCAAAAGATACAATTAAAGGGACCGGTTGATTTCATTCTGGAAACATCTTCACCTCAAAAAAAATGGAACATAAATGTTTCTCAAATCGGGTTTGTTCAACCTATTGAGGCGGCCATTCAAGATTTGTCCACGACTCTTCTGATAGACCATCAGAAGATAAGCGCCAGCGGCACCTTTGGCATAATTCATTCGCTGCATCCAGTAACATTTAATGCCCGGTTCAGCGGTACTTCGTCAAAAAGCAAAGGGAAAATAACCCTGGGTTTGAAAGAAGGCCGTATTGAAAATCAAAAAGAGGTTCTTCTTTTTGGCGATACAAAAATAACCTCGGATATTGTCGCAGATTTTACCGATCGCGGAAAAGGATTGAACTTAAAATGGGCATTAACTGCAAATAACATCAGTATAAAATCAGAGTCAATGGCGTCATCATTTCCTCTTGCAGGTGTTTCAGGGTGGTTCCGTCTCAACAAAAACAACAGGCCGTCCCTTGGCATGATATTAAAAGCTTCTGACGGAAAAATAACATCCTCGGAATTTAAGACAAAAGCTGCAGGCATTAACATTGAAATCCCGGTTTCTTATCCGAATACCAAAAGCAAATTATATGGAAAGTATTCTGTCCCGAATATTTCATACAATAATCAATATAACTTCAGCACAAATGGTAAAATTCTTCAAACAGGTTCAAAAGAATTCCAGATCACCGGGGGGGCAACCTTTAAAACACTGCCGGATTTAAAAGCCCAGTTTAAATCAATCATCGGGTTTGAAAAAGGGCTTCGTGCATCTCTGGATTTTAAAACAAATCCTGTCAAATTAAATTATGCAGATATTGAAAAATTGATCCCGCAAAAACTTCAAGCCGCAGATATTGAGGTGACCGTTTCTGCTAAAGGGCAGGCCAGTTATATTAATCATCAACTAAAAACTTCCATGCGGATTAAGATAAATAATGGGGGAATCTCGATGCCGGATGTTAATTTCAGCGTGTCCGGGATCAACACCACAGTCGATTTTAATGATCTGCTGGTGCTGGAAAGTGTTCCTGGGCAGATTTTAACGATTGATGCAATTAAAGTAAATAAAATCAAAATAGATGATGCAAAAGTTCGATTCAGCATAGAAGATGCCAGAACCCTTCTTGTCGAAAATATACGGTTTAAGTGGTGCAACGGACTTGTTTCAACGGAATCCATCCGGTTCCCTCAAGACAATAATACGTATTCTCTGAACCTCTATTGTGATCGGTTGGAACTGGCACAACTCTTAAAACAGATGGGGGCGTTTCATTCTGAAGGAACCGGCACATTGAACGGCCGGATTCCCGTGATTTATTCTGAGGGCAATATTTCGTTTGACAATGGATTCTTGTTTTCAACCCCGGGCAGCGGTGGAAAAATTGTTATTGAAAATTCAGACATGATAACCGCAGGTATCCCAATGGATGATCCGCAGTTTGCACAACTTGATCTTGCCCAGGAAGCGTTAAGGGATTTTGATTACAAATGGGCAAAATTAATATTCAACACCTTTGAAGACATCCTTTATGTGAATATGGAGCTTGATGGAAAACCTTCTAAACTCCTGCCCTTTGAGTACCGGAAAGAGCTGGGAGGATTTGTCAGGGTGGATGCGTCAAGTCCGGGATCACACTTTCAGGGAATAAAACTTGATGTGAATTTAAAACTTCCCTTTAATGAAGTGATGAAATTTGGTAATAAATTAAAATCAATCTTAAATTAATAAAGGAGAGCAGATGACCAGAAATTTATTTTTCATCGTATTGTTCCTTATTCTTTTTATTTTTGCAGGCTGCCAGTCAAGCCATCAAGTTGAAGTAAAGCCTGTTGAAATAAAACCTATCCATATCACCATTGATGTAAATATCAGGGTTGAAAAAGCCCTTGATGACTTTTTTGATGATCTTGAAGACGCTGAAGACAAAATAAAAGAATAGGAGGAAGTATGAATATACGCAATGTTTTTAAAATACATGTTTTGATAATCGTGTGTCTGGTTGTTTCGTCCCAGTTTGCTCTTGCCGATGGAATTAAAGAGAGAATGAAACAGCGACTCCCCGTGATTGCCGATTTAAAAGCAAAAGGTATTATTGGAGAAGACAACAAAGGCTATCTTGGATTTGTCACTGACACAAGGGTCCACGAAGGGGTTATCGCAGCTGATAATAAAGATAGAAAAATGATCTACAGCCATTTTGCAAAACAGCAGAACACCTCGCTGAATGTAGTTGAAAAAGTCCAGGCCAAACGAAAGGCCGAAAGGGCAAAACCGGGAGAATTTTTCCAAAATCCAGATGGTTCGTGGCATAAAAAGTAAATCTTACAACCTGTTCCGTTCAGGCCGGACAGTTCCGGGCCCGGCCTGAATGAATTAAAATCGTTCCTTTTTGCCGTCCAAATCCTTACCCTTTTCAAGTTTAGATTTTGCAGTGGTCAATGAAAAGGGAATTGCATCTCACAGGGCTAAGGTAACGGTAGTAAGAAGTATATTGGCAGCATTATATGGTATGTAGAAAAAAGGAGATGTTTTGAATTCTTCAAGCTACGGTTGGTGGGGAAAAATTTTAAGAGTCGACCTTTCCTCAGAAACCATCACAGAAATTGACACTCATCCGTATGCGGATCGGTTTTTAGGCGGACGAGGAATCGCTACCCGCCTTTATTGGGAATATGTCCCTGTCATGGCAAAGGCCTTTGATCCGGAAAATCATTTGATTTTCATGACAGGTCCATTGACGGCAACAGGTGCTCAAGGCGCATCACGGTTTGAAGTTGTGGGTAAATCACCTATGTTGATGCCGGAAGGCTTTTGCTACGGCAATATGGGCGGATATTGGGGGCCTGCATTAAAAAGAGCCGGCTTTGATGGACTGATGGTATTCGGAAAAGCTAATCGCCCTGTTTATTTATTCATTTCAGATGGAAAAGCAACTCTTCAAGATGCAGCCGAAATTCATTTTGAGGGGGTTAAGCGGGTGGGGGAGTATTTAAAACAAAAACATGGTAAAAACACACATTTCATTACCACTGGTCCGGCCGGGATGAACCTGTGCCGCAATGCCAATCTGATGACGGATAATGAGGGTAGTGCAACCGGTGGTTTTGGAGCGGTTTTGGGTGCTAAAAATTTAAAAGCCATCGCTGTGATAGGCACTCAATCTCCTCTGGTAAGTGATCCTGAGGCGTTAAAAGAGCTTAATCATTTGACAATAAAATTAAATCAGCGTGATACAACATTCAATCCATACCCACCGGATCAGATTTCCCGTAAAGGCAAGGCGTCTTGTTTCCAGTGTGGTCTGGACTGTATCATGCGATCCACCTTTAAAACCAAATCGAATAAGGAGGTTGTTAGAAAGTGCCAATCCATATTTGTATACTTTCCATGGGTGATGGGACGTCCGGGGGAGCCAGCCGAAACTGCTCTGGATGCAACGGGACTTTGCAACGATCTATCTTTGTGTACCATGGAGATGGCCAATATCGTCCAGTGGATCAGCGCCGGTTACGAGGCAGGTTATCTGAACGACTCCCAGACCGGTCTTGAAATTGACAAACTGGGGGAGTGGGAGTTTTTTGAAAATCTCTGTAATATGATCGCTTATCGACAGGGATTTGGTGATCTTCTGGCTGAAGGACTCTTGAGGGCTGGAGAAACCCTCGGCACAGAAGCCCAAAAACTTTTTGCCAATGAAGTTGCAGGCGTTGGCGATGGCGCCACCTATTCGGCAAGAGAATATTTGATGAACGGTTTGCTGTATGCCTTTGAACCCCGGCAGCCCATTGCCATGCTGCATGAGATCAGCAGGATTATCGGTTACTGGGTCATGAACTTGCAATATCCCGGATCAACACCGGTTTCTGCGGATGTGTACCGAGCTGCTGCAGCCAAATTCTGGTGCCATGACAAGGCCTGGGACCTGAATACCCATGAAGGCAAAGCCATAGCTGCCTCACGTATCATAGATCGTACCTATGTTAAGGACAGCCTGGGCCTGTGTGATTCCTGCTGGCCATTGATGTTTTCAAACCATACGGAAGATAAAGTGGGCGATACAACCTTGGAGGCCCGCATATTTAATGCAGTAACCGGAAAAGATCTGGATGAGAATGCTCTGCACAAATTTGGTGAAATTATTTTTAATCAACAGCGTGCCATTCTTTTGCGGGAAGGCTGGGACCCAAAAACAGATGATACGGTTGCGGAATTCAATTTCACTGATCCGGTTCAATCCGTTTTTATGAACCCCGATGTGCTTGTACCCGGCGAAGGTGATACCATTTTGAGCCGTAAAGGCCAAACCTTGGACCGGGAAGTCTTCAAAAAAATGCGGGATGAATTCTATCAATTACGAGGGTGGAATCCCGAAACCGGCTATCCAACAGCAGAAAAACTTTTTGAACTGGGGCTTTCGGACCTTAGCAACATTTAACAACCTAAATTATGAGAAAACTATAACACACCCAGATATATTAAAAACGAATGGGTTCTATTCTTATGAAGGTTCTATTAGTATCTGCCAATACAGAAATGATCAATATGCCCGTGCTGCCTTTGGGAATGGCTTTTGTGGCCAGAGCAACAGAAGATGCCGGTCACGAGGTGTCACAAATTAACCTGATGGCAGAACCAGAAGCGCTGAAAACGTTAGCCGCGCGCATTCAAAAGGTTCAACCTGATATAATCGGTATATCAGTCAGAAATATTGATGATCAGGTTTCTGCTCAGCCTCGGTTTCTTCTCGATCCAGTGAAAAAGATCGTTTCTGTGTGCAGGCAGAACTCTGAGGCCAAGATAGTTCTCGGTGGTGCCGGCTACAGCATTTTTCCCCGGCACGCATTAACATATCTTGCTGCAGACATGGGTATCCAGGGGGAGGGCGAACAATCTTTTGTCACTCTTCTGGACAGGTTAAAAAACGATGATGATTTATCAAATATTCCCGGCCTGTATCATGCCGAGCAAGGCATTGGCAACCCTCCTTCTACTTTCAAGGAAATTGATCAGAATCCTTTTCCTCAACCTGGCAAGCATATCTTTGCCTTGGAACATATTGGAGATGAGATCATCTGGTTGCCGTTTCAAACCCGCAGGGGCTGCCCTTTAGACTGTAGCTATTGTTCAACCCCATTGATCGAAGGAAAAATCACCCGCAAGCGTGCTCCAAGTCGAATCATCGAGGCATTGACCGCTTACGTGTCTGCCGGATTTGATCATTTCTTTTTTGTGGATAACACTTTCAACCTGCCGTCCGGTTATTCAAAAGACCTTTGCGATCAAATGATCCAATCAGGTTTGAATATTACCTGGAGAGGTATTCTCTATCCCTGGAAACTGGAAGAAGAACTCGTAACTAAGATGGCAAGATCCGGTTGCGTAGAGGTTAGCCTTGGATTAGAAAGCGGTTCGGATATCATACTGAAAAAGATGAATAAGCAGTACCGTATAGTAGATATACGCCGTGCTTCAGATCTGCTGAAAAAATGCGATATCCGCCGGATGGGATTCCTTCTTTTGGGCGGTCCAGGTGAAACCCGGCAAACTGTGCTGGAAAGTCTCGAATTTGTGGATTCTCTTGCATTGGAAATGGTCAAAGTGACCATCGGCCTTCGAATTTATCCGGGTACCGGGTTGGCCTCCCATGCAAGACAGATTGGAAAAATATCATCTGATGACAACCTCCTGCTTCCTAAGTTCTTTATTGAAAATGGAATGGAGGCATGGATTCGAAAAACGGTTGAAGTATGGATGAAAGACAGGCCCAACTGGATTCAATAATACAAATAGTACGCCATCAAATTTAATTAAATGAATACCTGCATTCCCAAATATATCAAGGCAAAACAGAAGGGCTGGTTATTGAAAAAAATTAAACAATCCTCAGCTCTTTTGACCTCGTGTACTTTGTGTCCAAGGCAGTGCAGGGTGGATCGGACAAGACAAGAAAAAGGATATTGTTCAACAGGGAAAAATGCGGTTGTATCAAGCTTTGCACCTCATTTTGGTGAAGAACCGCAACTGGTTGGTAATAAAGGTTCAGGAACCATTTTTTTCTCCCATTGCAATTTGAAATGCATTTTTTGCCAAAATTATGACATCAGTGTTCAAGGCATGGGGCAGGAGGCTGATGATGAGCAAATCGCATCTATCATGCTGTATCTGCAAAAGAAAGGGTGCCACAATATCAACCTTGTTACCCCCAGTCATGTGGTTCCACAGATTTTAAAAGCATTGGATATAGCAGTCGGTTACGGATTGAATATCCCGCTGGTTTACAATTGTTCGGGGTATGAAAGCATTGATACCCTGCGTATTTTAAAAGATATCATTGATATTTACATGCCGGATTTTAAATTTTGGGACCCTGAGATTTCCAAATTATGCTGTCATGCCCGGGATTACCCTCAGACAGCAAGGAAAGCAATCAAGGAAATGGTTGATCAGGTGGGGGATTTAAAAGTGGATAAGACCGGCATTGCTTGTTCAGGGCTTATGGTCAGGCATCTTGTCATGCCGGGAAACCTGGAGGGGACCTATCATATTTTAAAATTCCTTAAAGAAAAAGTATCCCCCCATACCCATGTTAATATCATGTCCCAATACCGCCCCATGGGAGATGCCTGCAGGGTCAAAGAGCTTTCAAGACCGGTGACGCCTGAAGAGTTCAGAAAAGCAGTGTACATGGCCAAAAATTTCAATCTGGAAATTATCCATTGACATATTGGGTGTGAAAAGATAATTAAAATTTAATTTCAGGCAGAAGTCTGAAGAAAAACAAAAAAAATTAATAGACAATTTAAACCATGAAGGTTGCAATGTCGGTAAAAGAATACCGACACCTTTTGTGGTTTTTTAATTTTTAGGAGATGTAAAATGAAAAGCTTTAAACTGATTTGTATTGTAAGTCTAATGATTTGTTTTTCCTATGGCCTGTCTTCAGCACATTTTGGAATGGTTATTCCTTCAGATAATATGGTCATGCAGGAGGATTCAAGAAAACTTGAACTTCAACTTTCTTTTTCCCATCCCTTTGAAATTGTCGGGATGCCGCTTGTAAAACCGGAAGATTTTTTTGTGATCAACGATGGGGAAAAACAGGATTTAAATGCAACGCTTAAAGAAACAAAAGTTATGGATCACAAGGCCTGGAAAACAGGGTATACCATAAAAAGACCCGGGGCATATACATTTGTAATGGAACCCAAACCCTATTGGGAACCGGCTGAAGATTGTTTTATTGTTCATTATACAAAAACCGTGGTAGCCGCTTTTGGTGATGATGAGGGCTGGGACAGCGAGCTGGGACTGAAAACCGAAATTGTTCCGTTGTCCAAACCTTTTGGTCTTTATGCCGGAAATGTGTTCCAGGGAATCGTAAAGCTTGATGGTAAAGCAGTTCCCTATGCAGAAATAGAAGTGGAATTTTTTAATATTGATAAGAAAGTCCATGCGCCATCTGACTATATGATAACCCAGACCATAAAGGCTGATGGAAACGGTGTGTTTACCTATGCCGCACCTGTTGCCGGATGGTGGGGGTTTGCCGCATTAAATACATCTGATAAAAAATTGATGCATAATGGTGAAGAAAAGGATATAGAGTTGGGTGCAGTTTTATGGGTAAACTTTGAGAGTTGGCAGGAAAAATAGTATGCACATTTCAGAAGGCGTTCTTTCAGGTCCGGTATTGGCCTCCGGCGCAGTTCTGGCCATGGCCGGGACCGCAATAGGGTTAAAAAAAATTGATTATGACCGCATTGTTCATGTGGCCATTCTGGCATCGGCTTTTTTTGTGGCATCATTGATCCATGTAAATATCGGGCCTGCAAGTGCCCATCTGATTTTAAACGGGATTATGGGATTGCTGCTGGGATTTGCAGCAGTTCCGGCAATCCTGACCGCACTGCTTTTGCAGTCAGTCTTTTTTCAATATGGAGGCCTTACGACATTGGGGGTTAATGTTGTGGTGATGGCTGCTCCGGCAGTACTTGTACATTATCTTTTTTTACCATTGCTGGGAAAATCATCTCCCCTTAATTTCACTGCGGGATTTTTGGCCGGTCTGTTTTCCATATTGTTCTCATCCCTGTTATTAGGGCTGGCCTTATGGTTCACTGACGAGAATTTTTTTGAAACAAGCCTTGTTATTATTACGGCCCACATTCCCGTAATGATCATTGAAGGAATTGTGACAGGATTTTGTGTCACATTTCTTTTAAAAGTATATCCTGAAATTATACCGGTGAGAAAAAAATGAAAATAAAACATACCATCCTCTTTGCACTCATATTAGCTATGATTCCTGCAAGCTTCGCCTTTGCTCACAAGGTCATCATTTTTGCATGGGTTGAGGATGGCATGATACATACGGAAAGCAGTTTTGGTTCAAAAAGAAAAGCAAAAAAATCTACTATAACTATCGTTGATGAGAAAGGTTTGGTTGTTCATAAAGGAATTACAGATCAGGAAGGAAACTATTCATTTAAAATTCCTGATAAAATCGATTCTGACCTTATATTAAAGCTTGATGCAGGAACAGCCCATCAAGCCCAGTGGAAAATTTCTAAAAATGAGCTTGTGACCGTTCATTCAGCCAAAGATACCCGGGCAGCAATGAAGGAAAAAGAAAAACTGGAAGAACGTCCTTCTATCTTTAAAATAATCACAGGCATTGTCATAATTTTTGGACTGGCCCTGGCTGTAAAGTTTTTAAAAAGGAAATTTTTTTGAAATGATTGAAGAAAAATTTGCATCAGGTCGGTCTTTCATCCATCAGCTTGATCCTAAAATACGCATCATTGCTTCGATTATTTTATCTTTTGCTGCGGCACTTTGTGATAATCTTTACATTGCAGGATTCTATTTTATTATTTCATCCATTTTAATCACAATGGCTAAATTAAAATGGATGGATGTCGTTAATCGGTTAAAACCCCTTTTCTGGTTCCTTTTGATGATCTGGATTATCCTTCCCTTAACCTTTGACGGAGAAACTGTGTACCAATATTATGGGTTAAGAATAACAGTTTCCGGTGTCATATTATGTTGCAAGATCACCATTAAATCGATAACCATATTACTAATATTCACCGCCCTTATTGCCACAATGACCGTGGCTTCCCTTGGAAATGGGCTTCACAGGCTTTATGTGCCCGACAAGATGGTCTTCCTTTTATTGATGTCATATCGATACATTGCAGTCATTGAGGAAGAATACAAAAGGCTTTTGCGGGCTGCAAAATTCAGGGGATTTAACCCTAAGACCAATCTGCATTCCTATAAGACATTTGCTTATCTTGCCGGCATGCTCTTTGTCCGGGCATCACTTAGAGCCCAAAGAGTACACCAGGCCATGTTGTGCCGTGGATTCAATCAAAAGTTTCATACCCTTGACGTTTACCAGCCAAATAGATTAAACTCGATTTTTTTAATGGGTATATTTGCGGCAAGCTTAAGTCTTGTCATATTTGAAATTATGTGGATCTAACAGTGACTGACAATTCCAGTGTAATCAGATTAGAGGATATTTCTTATTCTTATCCGGGATCAAATACAAATGTCTTGGATCATCTGAATCTTGAGATCAACAAAGGTGACAGAATTGGAATGATGGCTCCCAACGGGTCCGGCAAAACCACGTTGCTGCATACGATCATGGGGCTTTGCAAGCCTGAATCCGGCACCATAGAAGTGTTTGGAAAGTTGTTGAAAAATGAGAAAGACTTTATTCCGGTTCGTTCCAAAATCGGGTTATTATTCCAGGATTCTGATGATCAGTTGTTCTGTCCAACAGTACTGGACGATGTGGCATTTGGACCGTTGAATCTTGGATTTTCTCCCCAGGATGCCATTGATACTGCAAGAAATACCCTTGAAAGGCTTGGAATACAAATTTTGGAAGGGCATGTAACCCACAGGCTGTCAGGTGGACAGAAACGCCTGGTCGCATTGGCTGCAGTCCTTGCCATGGAGCCTGAGGTTCTTTTGCTTGATGAGCCGACAGCAGGGTTGGATCACAAGGTTAAGGAAAAATTGATTCATATTCTCAATAGTCTTGATATTTCTTACTTTGTCATTTCACACGAATTTGATTTTGCCAAAGCTGTAACAGATAAAATATATTCCATGGAAGATGGTAAGATTTTAAGAGATGATGAAATTCATATCCATCGCCATGAGCATGTCCATAAACATGGAAGACATCCCCACAATCACAAATAACGCTTAGGTAAATTGCTAATAGGCCTGATATGTCTTTTATCAGACACCAAGTTCTTTTCGAAATGATTTCATATTGGCTTTGTATTGTTCAAATTCATCTGTTGAGAGTTCATCAGGAAAAACAAGCTCGACAGAGGTTAGTAACTCAATTACATTATTGGCATGGGGAGCCACAGCAAGCACACCAATTTTGCTTCCCTTTTCAAGCTTGATTTTTCCCAGCATAAACTCTGTGATAAATTTACTTTCTTTTTTTAAGATCTTTTTCCAGACCTGGGGTGTGGCTCCCATAAGGAATTCAGCCTCTTTTTTACCCTTTTCTTCTGATACCAGTTCAAGCCTGATGAGTTCTCCTTGTTCAAAAAACAGGCAAAAAAATACGTCCTTTTCAATCCCCCATGAGGGCTCTGCTTTGACTCGATAAACCATTTTTCCGGAAAGTTTTTTCAGTTTTTCTTTGGCCTGCGGATTTGACCGGTAAATCCTGGCACTTTCTTTCAACCATTCCGGTGTGCAGTAATAAAAGGTTGCCATGAATTTTCTCCTTTAGTAAACAATATGATTCATTTGATTTTTTTTTTGTGAAATTTTATCTATGACTTCATCCCGCAAAACTTTTTTAAAAAGTTTTTCCGTAACGGTCATGGGAAGTTCATCCCTGAACTCCACAAACTTTGGCACGGCATAGGGAGCCAGGTGTTCACGGCAAAAACTGCGGATATCATCTTCAGTTACAATTTCAGGATAGTCTTTATGCAGCTTGATTACCGCTGCGATTCTTTCACTTCCCGGGATCTTGGGATCAGGAACTCCAAATGACGCTGCCATGAGCACAGCAGGATGCTTAAAAATCACCTCATCTACCTGGGTGGAATAGACCTTGTTACCTGACACATTGATCATATCTTTGATCCGGTCTGTCATATGAAAATAACCGTCTTCATCCATGTAGGCAATGTCCCCGGTTTTCAGCCACCCGTCTTTAGTAAGACCGGAACCTGTTTCAGGCCAATACCCTTTCATGACCTGTGGGCCTTTCACCAGGATTTCTCCGGGCTCTCCAAAGGGCGTTTCCTCCCCGGTATCCTGGTCTATGATTTTACATTCCGTGTCAGGGGCAGGCACACCAAGCCCTGTTTTTTCCTTGAGCATGAATCCTGTGATTTTAGAAAAACCAGAGATATTAAAATGTGTTAAAGGTCCGGTTTCGGTAAGACCATAGCCTTCAGATACAGGGTTTCCAAGTTCATCTTTGATGGAATCTGCTACATCCTTTGGCAAAGGAGCGGCTCCGCTCATGGGGATCGCATTGATTCTACCGACTTTTTTCTGTGCAATGCGCATGAATTGCGTGGGTACGGCCGTAATCATGAATGGCCTGTACTCCTTTATGGTTTCCACAATAAATTCAATGTCCCTGGGATCAGGCATCAGAATCAGGCGCATCCCAAGATATGCGGCAGACTGGGACATATACCGGCCGTAGGAGTGAAACAGAGGCACTGGTAAAAGAATCGAGGATTTACCTTGAATGCCCTTGATCATGGGTTTCATCATCCAGGGAAGCCCCATGCGGATACAACAAGCCCGGTTGAAATGGGTGATCATGACACCTTTTGGCACCCCTGTGGCACCTCCGGTAAAGGCCAGTTCACACAAATTGTTTTTAGGGTCTATTGTTATGTCGGGTGGTATAGCCTCGCTGTCCTCAAGAAGCTGTCTGAACTCATAAACGCCGTCAGGTATGTCTTCTTCTACGGGTTCTATGTCAAACCCCTCTTTTGAAGTCACAATGACAGAGGAAAACCTGCATTTCTCCTTGAGATTTAAAACCCTTGTTAGCTGGTCTTCACGGCAGATCAGTACTTTGGCTTTTCCGCTGCCTGCTTCATGGACCAGTCCATCATCCGTACGCAGAATACTGGTTGGGATAGCTGCCGCACCTGTTTTTAAAATACCCCAGTCTGCAATAATAGCTTCAGGGCAGTTGGGCAGGAAAACACAGACCTTGTCTCCTTTTTTCACGCCGAGACCTGTCAGGGCGTTGGCAAGTTTGTCTGCATAAATCTTGAGATCCTTGTAGGTAATGGTGCGCTTAAGAAACAGAATTGCAGTCTGGGCAGGATATTTTTTGGCAGCATTGTCCAGAACATTGAAAAGAGGCTCTTCAGGATAGGGTGCCAGGCTGTGGTCCAGCTTATAGGGACCCAGTTTATAGCTTTTTAACCAGGGTTTATCTAAATAACTCAAAATTTTCACTCCTGCGATTATTTTTTTTAATTAATAAAGGACAAGATAATTTATTTTGCAGCTTTTCCGCGGATCTACTTGGCAATATCTTCTTGAATTCCAAGTGCTAAAAGTTTATCAGATCCGGGGTTGCCCGTTGTCTTGTCCCAGCCCCTGAAATCGTAATAGGCATCTTTCATCATTTCCAGGGTTTCTTCATCTATGACCATGCCCTTTGCCGGACCTTCAGGCAAAGGATCTTTCATTAAGCGACCAGGAAGCGTATCATGGGTCCTGTCCATGCCGACTTTTGCATTATACAGCCGTGCCAGGTTGTAAATACGCTCGCCGCAGCGGCGGAAGTCATCCACATCCATGTCCCAGCCCAGGGCATAATTTATCAGCTCCGTATAGTCTGATGCTGGAAGCAACATACCCATGAATTTGCAGGCCCCGATTGCATCAAAAGCGGTCAAGGCGTTTTCCAGGTCCACAACAACTTTTGTTTCTCGGGGGTCTGCAACAAAAGGATCTTTTATTTTGCTGTCATCCACTAAAACAAAGGGAGAATCAATAAAAGTAGGGCCTTCTATAAAAGCTGTGATATGATCTCCTCCTCTGTTGGCTGTCACATACCCCAGTCCGCATATCTTTGCGGCACGCGGATCATAGGCCGGCAGTTCCATGCCTTTGACGTTCATGGCAAAATGGCTTGAATTTTTTCCAAGTTTTTGAGCTGCAATGCGGGAACCTTCTGCCAGAAGATCACCAATACCTTCTCTTTTAGCAATTTTTTTCACCAGATCAATGACCAGGTCTGCATTACCAAATTTAAGTTCCAGTCCATGGGTCATTTCTTTGGTCAAAATACCCTTTTCATAGCACTCCAAAGCAAAAGCAATGGTGGAGCCTGTAGATATGGTATCAAGTCCGTTTTCATTGCAAAGATAGTTAGCCATGGTTATGGCATTCATGTCAGATACACCGCACAGGGCTCCTAAAGTGTTGGCAGATTCGTATTCAGGGCCTTCACCGGTTTTTCCGGCATACTTTCCTTCTTTAATCGTTGTGCCGCGACCGCAGGCGATTGGACAGGCAAAGCAGGATACACCCTTATCCAGAACCGTGTTGGTCAATGCCTCGCTGTTGACTTTTTCGATGTCATCAAACACACCCGTCTGCCAGTTACGGGTAGGATAGCCGCCCCGTGCATTGACCATGTCCGATACCATGTTTGTGCCAAAAGCTTCAAACCCCACTTTGAGCATGGATTCATCCAGAAAATCAATCTGACGTCTGGCAGTTGTTTTAAATTTTTCAGGATCTGCAATATCGAATTTGGCTTTTCCTGCACAAACAATGGCTTTAAGCTTTTTAGACCCCATGACGGCGCCCATACCTGTTCGGCCGACCGCACGGTGCTTGTTGTTCATAATGGCAGCATATCGTACAAGATTTTCTCCGCCAGGACCGATGGACGCAATAGTAACTTTGTTGTCACTCGTCTCTTCGAGGATGTCTTCGGTTTCCGGAACGGTTTTGCCCCATAAATTTTTGGCAGGCAGCAATTTAACTTCTCCGTCCAGAATTTCAAGGTATACCGGAATTTCAGAACTTCCTTCAATTATAAACCCGTCAAAACCAGCCCGTTTCATGGCAGGTCCAAAACTTCCCCCTGAGTTTCCATGACCCCATAAGCCTGTGAGAGGGGATTTTGCAACAACCGAGTATCGACTGGCACTTGCTGATGAGGTGCCTGTCAAAGGTCCCGTCATGAAAATAAGCTTATTATCCGGACCTAGGGGATCGGTATCAGCAGGTACTTCTTCGAACAGATATTTTGTTGCCAGCCCAGCACCACCCAGGTAATCCCTGGCCCATTGTTCTGGAATTGTTTCAATAGCTGTTGTGCCGCTGGTGAGATTAACCCTTAAGATTTTATCCATAAATCCGTATTTCATATTTTCCCTCCATTTAAATTAATCGGTCTTAATTTTATTTCTTCTGATGAGTGTCATCGAATAATAGCTGAATGGATCGAAAAATTTAATGATTAAAAAAAATAACAGGTGTTGTGTAAAGAGGTTTTTAAACCATTAAACTCAGATTAAACTTTTCAACAAAGGCAGGATGGAATATCTTGTATCAGGATTTTGGCAATAGGTTTGCAAGTTCTTTCTGAATACAATAATAAATGTCTTCGTCACTGCCATAAACATCAATGACATCTCTGTGATTGATTAGTTTTTCCACAATAAATGTTGTCAGGTACAGGCTTGCAATGTTAGGATTTGAAATAAGCGTCCTAAAAGGGGCGACCATAAAATCAATATCAAAATCGTCTGCTTTACAAAGAGTATCAAGACACCTTGCTATTTGCTTTTCAATGCTGGATTTGGAGACTGTTTCAACGAGGCCTGTTTCAATGAGTTTCATGGAGATTTTATTGCTAAAGGCATCTACGTTGTCCCGGATGGTGCTGATGGTTCTGATTCTTTCCCGTTCTTTGGATGATTCGATTTTTGAAAGAAGTTTTGCTTCCCTGTTTCCGGTATAAAAAATTTTAGCCATAAAATTATCCTTACTTATCAAAATCATAAAATATTAATCTATATTTATATAATAAAAACAGGACGTTTTTCAAGCTAAAAATTAAAAATCCTCGATAATAATCTGAGCCGTGTTTGTTTTGAATTTATTAATTTTAATCTTAAATGCAATTTTAGGATAATAATCAGGGGAATTATCTGGATCATTGATATTAAAATGAAACGCCTCAACCCGATGCCGGGAAATGGAAGCGGCTTTTTCAAGAACCATTTTCCTGTGGTTGTTTCCAATAATATAAGAAGAGGTTACCCGGATGTCTTCACAGATAAATACCGGTTCAGGGTTTGCCACACCAAAAGGCCTTAACCGGTCAAGTTCTTTGGCCAGGTTGTAATCGATATCTTCTAAATCAAGAATGGCATCAATGGTCAAGGTTTTTTGAAAATCTTTTTCAGAATAAACTTCTTCCATATGCCGATTCAAACTTTGACAAAGCGCTGGTAAATTACTTTTTTTCACCGTAAGTCCCGAAGCCATGGCATGACCGCCGAATCTCTCAAGCAGCGTCTCATTTTCCATGAGTGCCTGATGGATATTAATATGATTGATACTTCGACCGGAACCAATGGCATATTCACCGCTGCTTCCCAGTAAAATAACCGGGCAAAAATATTTTTTTGACAGCTTTGATGCGGCAATCCCTAAAACACTCGGGTTCCATTGATCATCCCATAAAAACAGGAGGTTGCTGTCTAACAGGTTGGGATTTTTGAGCAGGCGGCGTTCAATATCAACTATAATTTCTTTCTCGATCTTTTGTCGTTTTGTGTTTAACTGGTCAAGAAGAGATGCTGTTTTTTCGGCATTAACGATATCCGGGCTGGTAAGTTGTGTAACACAGATTCTGGCATGGGAAATTCTGCCGGCAGCATTGATCTTTGGGACAATTTTAAATGAAATGTCATCTGAATCAATCTTTCGGGAATCAATTCGGCAGATTTCGACAAGCGATTTTATTCCAAGCCTTGTCCCCTGTCTGATTCTTTTAAGCCCTGCAATACAAAGCACACGATTTTCATTGATTAACGGAACCATATCTCCGATGGTTCCAATGGTAAAAAGATCCAGATAGTCTATGAGATTGGGTTCAGTGATGTCACCCCAAAAATTTTTTTCTCTAAAAAATTTTCTTAAACCCATGACAAGAAAAAAAGCAACGCCCACACCAGCAAGAAAGTTTAAACCGGATGGACAGTCTTCTCTTTTGGGGTCAACCACTGCCACAGCAGAGGGCAGGGTGGCAGAAGGCTCATGATGATCGGTGATGATGACGTCGATATCTTCAAGATTGGCATCCTTGACTGCTTCATGGCTGCTCACACCGCAGTCAACCGTAATAATCAAATCAATCTCCTGATCCAAGGCCATTTGAATATGATCTGGCTGGAGGTTGTAGCCCTCTTTGATCCGATGGGGAATATACCATGAAACATTTGCACCTGAATATTCAAGAAAATCACTGAGAAGCGCTGTGGCGGTGACACCATCCGCATCAAAATCTCCAAAAACAAGTATTTTTTCCTGATTTTCAACCGCAGTAAAAATCCGGTCCACAGCCTTGTCCATATCCTTTAAAAGGAAAGGATCGGTAAGATTTTTAAGGTTTGGATTTAAGAAGAAAATGGCATCCTCTACCGTGGAAATGCCTCTTGCTGAAAGCAGTGTAGCCAAAAGAGGATGGCAGTCCAAGCCTTTGGCTAACAGCTCAACGGTTTTCTGATCAGGGTCAAAATGTTTTAGTATTGTATCCATTGGTTTAGAAGGAATTTATATAAACAAACCACCATAATGTCAATTTGTACCTTTAATAAAATACCTTGACAATTCAACCTATAGACAATTATTTATAATTTCATGGAAAACAATATTGTTAAGGCACTCATAAAAAAAGGGATAAAAGTTCCCAATCCCGAATCAGTCTATATATCAGAGGATGTCAATCCAGACAGAATCTCAAGTGAAAATGTTATCATTTACGGCGGTTGTAAGATCATTGGAGAAAGCTGCCTGATTATGAGGAACTCCCAAATCGGATATGAAGCACCGGTTACACTTGAGAACACTTTAGTCGGAGAAAATACAAAATTAAAAGGGGGCTTTTTTAAAGGTGCTGTCTTTGCCGGTGATAATTCATTTGGCTCCGGAGCACATGTAAGGGAAGGCACTATATTTGAAGAAGAAGCCAATGCAGCCCATACGGTGGGTCTCAAGCAGACCATCCTGTTCCCATTTGTAACCCTGGGCAGCCTGATTAATTTTTGCGATTGTTTTATGGCCGGTGGAACAAGCCGTAAAAATCATTCTGAAGTCGGGTCTTCTTTCATCCATTTTAATTATACGCCAAATCAGGACAAGGCCACGCCTTCCATGATGGGGAATGTCCACCATGGTGTCATGCTGAATTCAGATCCGATTTTTTTAGGAGGGCAGGGGGGTCTTGTCGGGCCTGTCAGGATAGGATATGGCTGTATTACAGCAGCCGGTTCCATTATCAGGAAAAATGAATTGAAAAATAACCGGCTTATACTTGGCGGCGCTTTTAAGGATGTATCCATTCCAAAACAATTTTATGTTTATAAAAATGTGGCTCACATTTTGAATAACAATATTTATTATATAGCAGGGCTTATTTCCTTAAAATTCTGGTACAAGCATATACGCCCGCTTTTTGTTTATGATGATTTTTCCCAAGGCTTGATCAAGGGCATGCAGTATAATTTAGATCAATGTATTGAAGAGAGAATTCAGCGGTTAAAGATTTTTTGTGAAAAATTGAAGTTGTCAAAAAAAACACTCCATGAAAAAGCAATGGATAAATTTAAACTGGCCGATGAAATTTTTAAAACCGAATGTGGAAATGATAATTTAAATAAAGAGGGCGAAATATTTATTCAGGTTATTGAAAAAAAAATAAGCCGGGTAGAAAAAAAATATATAAAAGTCATTCAGAGCCTGGAACCTGATGAGTGTGAAAAAGGCAGTCAGTGGTTGTTTCATATTGAACAGAGAATGATTGAAAAGTTAATAATATGAACTAATAATCTGGCAGGACTAAAAAATGGGAAGACTTTTTGGGACAGATGGGATCAGGGGAGTTGCCAACCGATACCCCATAACGTGTGAAATTGCCTTGAAAACAGGAAGGGCGGTTGGACTCTTCGCCAAAGAGGGCGGTTATAAAACCGTAATTATTGGGAAAGACACACGGATTTCAGGAGATATGCTGGAGTCTGCCCTTGCGGCAGGTGTCTCATCAACAGGTATAGATGTCTTTCTGGCCGGTGTCATACCAACACCGGGGGTGGCATATCTGTGTTCTGATATTAAAAATGCAGGCGCAGGAATCGTCATATCCGCTTCCCATAACCCATATCAGGATAACGGGATTAAGATTTTTAAGCATGGGGGAGAAAAGTTATCAGAGGAACAGGAAAATAAAATTGAAGATTATATCCTTGGCGGCGATAGTGTTCCACGGGGAAACGTTGGAAAAATAGCTGTAATTTCAGATAGTTTGGAAAGGTACTCCGCATTCTTGCTGTCCATGTTTCCTTTTAAGAAACTCGATAAAAAATTAAAATTGGTTATTGATAGCTCAAATGGGGCTGCGTCAAAAATTGCGCACATGGTCTTTAATGATAAATTGTTTAACGTCCAATTTATTTATGATTCTCCTGATGGAAAGAATATTAATGATAGTTGCGGATCCCAGCACACACAAGAGTTGCAACGGTTGGTGGTCAAAGAAAAAGCAGACATTGGACTCGCATTCGATGGAGATGCCGACCGATTTATCGCTGTTGATGAAAATGGCAACGAGATTACAGGGGACAGAATTCTTGCTGTTTGTGCAAAGTTTGCAAAAGAGCGGGAAAATCTGAATAAAAATGTAGTTGTAAGTACAATTATGAGCAATATTGGTTTGGGCAAGACACTTGCCAGTCTTGGGATTGACCATATTAAATCTGATGTCGGAGATCGCAAGGTCCTTGAGGAGATGAAGAGATCCGGTGCTGTCATTGGTGGCGAGGATTCCGGCCATATGATCTTTTTAGATTACCATACAACGGGAGACGGGATGCTTTCAGCTTTAAAGCTGCTTGAGGTAATGATGGAAACAGGCCAGTCATTATCCAGCCTTACTTCAGTTATGACAGTCTATCCCCAGGTACTCATGAATGTGGAAGTGGATGAGTCCCGCCCGGATTTTATGAAAATCAAAATAATTGCAGATACAATTAAAGCCGTTGAGAGAAAACTGGGCGATAGGGGTAGGGTATTAATCCGTTATTCAGGCACCCAGCCCTTGCTTAGGGTAATGGTGGAAGGACCCGATCAGAGCCAGGTTGAAAGGTATTGCCAGGATATATGCAAAAGCATTAAAAAAACATTTAAACGAAAAACGGGTATTTAATATAAATTTAAATACCCGTTTGTATTTTTGGTTATTGGTGCTGGAAAACTAGTCTCTGTTACCGCCAAAAATGAAAAGCATCATGATAAAAAGGTTGATAAAGTCAAGATAAAGGGTAAGCGCTCCCATCAATGCACCTTTTCGAATTATTGCACCTGTAGCGTTATTGGGAATAGTGGCTGACATGGTTTTTAATTTTTGGGTGTCATAGGCTGTAAGGCCGATAAACACAACAACACCGATATAGGAAATGATCATTTGCATGGCTGAGCTTTGCAGAAAAATGTTTACTACAGAGGCGATGATAATTCCGATTAAGCCCATAAACATAAATCCGCCAAGAGATGTCAGGTCTTTTTTGGTGACCATTCCGTAAACACTGCAGGCAAGAAATGTTACAGCGCAAATCATAAATGTAGAGACAATGGATGTAGCGGTATAAGCAAGAAAAATAAAAGATAAGGTTATCCCATTCAAAATCGAGTAAATGGTAAATAGGGCAGTCGCAGTCGCAGCATTAATCTTTTGAATTCTTGCGCTTAGAAAAAACACAAATCCAAGCTCTGCAAAAATCAGCATCATAATTAAGCCGGGGGTTCCGTATAGAAGTTGAACCAGGGTTTCATTGTGAGACACATAGTAGGCAGTAAAACCAGTAAGTGCCAGCGCAATGGCCATCCAATTGTATACGCTTCTAATAAATGAATTTGTTTTTACCAGGACAGCGTTTTGTGAAACCGAAGAGTATGAATCCATTTTGTTCCTCCAAATAAGTTATTATTTAAGATGTAATATAACACGAAAGGGGGAGATTTCAAGATTATAATTTGGTTAGGTGTTGAAATAAGGCCTGTTTTGATCAATATAATAAAAAGTTTACATAATATATATTATCAGACCTTAGGGAAAATATTGTGATTGCAGTCACAATATTCATTTGTTGTATGATGACTGCCAATGGTTTTTAAAACAAAAATTTTATTGTTAAAAAAGCTTCTTTGTTTTATATATATTAATTTTGCATTAGAACTAAACTTTGTAACGGATAAGAATGGCAGAAAAAAAGACAGGACATATTTATACTGTTTCTAAATTAACAAGGGAAATTAAATCTCTTTTAGAAGAGACCTTTCCTTTTATATGGGTGACCGGAGAAATTTCCAACTATATGGTTCCTGCTTCCGGCCACTCTTATTTTACATTAAAAGACCCGCAAGCCGCCATAAGCGGCGTGATGTTTAAAAATCAAAAGCGTAACCTGAAGTTTGAACCTGAAAACGGCATGAATATTATTGGCCTTGCACGACTTTCCCTGTATGAACCCAGGGGATCTTATCAGATCATTTTTGAACATCTGGAACCGGAAGGCGTGGGTTCCATGCAGGTCGCATTTGAACAACTTAAAAAAAAATTATCCGGCCAAGGTCTTTTTGATGAGAAACACAAAAAGCCAATTCCGTTTTTACCTTCTCAAATCAGCATTATTACTTCCGGTACCGGTGCTGCGGTCAGAGATATTATTAATGTTGCCCAAAGGCGGTTTTCAAACTGCCCGCTTGAAATTATTCCGGTTAAAGTCCAGGGAAATGGATCACAAAATGAAATCTGTGATGCTATAAACCTTGTCAATCAATATCAAAAATCTGATTTGATCATACTGGCACGCGGTGGCGGTTCTTTGGAAGATTTAGCCGCATTTAATTCAGAGATTGTTGCAACTGCAATTTTTGATTCTCACATACCGATTATCACGGGTGTAGGCCATGAAACTGATTATACCATTGCAGATTTTGTTGCCGATCTGAGAGCTCCTACCCCTTCTGCAGCAGCAGAATTGGCGCTTCCGGATAAAAAAAATCTGGTTCAAAGGATTTCAGGCTTGCAGAAAAGTCTGAATACATCATTGAATAAGAAAGTTGTTTTGTTCAACCAGACCGTCTTTTATTTGATTTCAAGATTAAAAAGTCCTGTGGCAATTGTTTCTGATTTGAGGTTCAGGCTTGAAGATTATGAATCAAGGTTAACCAGCATGATGAAGCATTATATGCAATTGATAAAAATAAATCATTTAAAGCTTGACTCTAAACTTCAAGCGCTGAATCCGGAATCGATTTTAAAAAGAGGATACAGTATTTCAAGATTTGTTTCAGATAAAAAAGTGATTACAGAGTCAGGTGATGTAAAAAAGAACGATCAAATAGAAGTGATTCTTTCTAAAGGACGACTGATTACAAGGGTGGAAAAAGCAAATGGCTAAGAAAAAAACGTTTGATGCAGCTTTAAAAGAACTTGAAAAAATTGTAAAGGAAATGGAATCCGGGAATCTTTCGCTTGAAGGTGCTGTAAAAAAATATGAATCAGGGATGAAGCAATCAAAATATTGTCTCGATCTTTTAGATAAAACTGAAAAAAAAATAGCGATGCTTACAAAAGACTGTGATGGTAATGTAAAAGAAGAACCCTTTAAAGATGAATAATATGGATTTTAATCTGAAGCAATACTTGATGGAAAAACAGGAACTGGTTAACCGGTATCTGAAACTTATTCTTGAGCAGTTTAATCAAAAACATAAACTGATTATGGCGATGGACCATTCTCTCATGGCCGGGGGAAAAAGACTGCGCCCTATCCTGTCAATGGCTGCCGCCCAGGCCTGCGGAAAAGATTTTTTAATCGCCCTGCCCGCTTGCTGTGCCATTGAAATGATCCATACCTATTCCTGATTCATGATGATTTGCCTGCCATGGATAATGATGACTTAAGACGCGGATTGTCGACCTGTCATAAGAAATTTTCCGAAGCCACTGCCATTTTGGCCGGAGACGCATTACTGACCCATGCCTTTAATATTATTTCTCAACCAGAACAAGTTTTTAAAATATATCCGGATACTCAGACAAGAATTAAATTGATTTCCAGGATTTCTTGGGCTGCGGGTATTAAAGGTATGGTTGAAGGGCAGATGCTTGATATGCAGTCGTATCAATCGGAACAAAGAGACAACTTAACCCATCTGAAGAAAATACATGCCCTTAAAACCGGTAAAATGATCACAGTCAGTGTTGAAGCAGGTGCTATAAGTGTGGATGCTGATACTGAAACAATTGAAAAATTAATTATTTATGCAGGCAAAATCGGTCTGGCGTTTCAGGTTGCGGATGATATTTTGAATATTGAAGGTGACCCAAAAATAATGGGGAAGGCTGCCGGGTCTGATGCATTGAATGATAAAATGACCTTTCCGGCAATTATCGGTCTTGCTGAGTCAAAAAAATATGCAAAAAAACTCATTGATGATGCCATCGAGACAATTTCGCAATTTGATGAAAAGGCAGTCCCCTTAAGAGCAATTGCCAACTATATTATTAACAGGGATCACTAACCTATTGAGGTTGATAAATTTTGAGTCTTCTTGAACAAATAAAAACATCCAAAGACATTAAACAACTCTCCAGAAAAGAGTTGAAACTCCTGGCCGGAGATATTCGTGAAAGAATTATTGATGTGGTATCAAAAAATGGTGGGCATCTGGCCTCAAGCCTTGGTGCGGTGGAGTTGACGCTGGCCATTCACACTGTTTTTGATCTGCCAAAGGATACATTGATATGGGATGTCGGGCATCAGTCTTATGCGCATAAGCTGATTACCGGAAGGAATGATGTTTTTGACAGTCTCCGTCAGTATAAAGGCATATCAGGATTTTCAAAAATTAAAGAGAGCCCCTATGACGGATTCACAGTGGGGCATTCCTCGACCTCTATTTCTGCAGGACTTGGAGTCTGTTATGCCAAATATTTAAGCCAGGATAAGTCTGATGTAATTTCAGTAATCGGAGATGGTTCTTTAACCGCAGGGCTGGCCTATGAAGGGTTGAGCCAGACCGGGGATTTAAAACGCAATCTTATTGTTATTTTAAATGACAATGAAATGTCCATCTCTCACAATGTGAGGGCCCTGTCTTCTTTTTTAAGCCGAACCTTTTCAGCCAAATCTTTTCAATCCATGAGAAATCAGTTTGGTGCATTTTTAAAATCTTTACCGAAAATCGGTGATGATGTTTACAATATTGCCAAACGGTCTGAAGAATCTTTTAAAACATTTATTACACCGGGTATGTTGTTTGAAGCCTTCAATTTTGACTATTTCGGGCCCATTGACGGACATAATTTAGACCATTTGATCGATATTCTGAAAAACATCAAAAATCCTAAAGATCCGGTTCTTTTACATGTTACAACCGTAAAAGGCAAGGGATATGAACCTGCAGAGAAAAACCCGGTCTATTTTCATGGAGTGGGTTCATTTGTAGTGGATACAGGCGAAAGCAATAATACATCCAATGGGGTCCCAAGCTATACACAGGTGTTTGGCTCTCAAATGGTCAAACTTGCCAAAACCAATGAAAAAATTGTTGCGGTGACTGCTGCCATGCCGGAGGGTACAGGCCTAATCGAATTTTCCAAACAATATCCGGACAGGTTCTTTGATGTTGGTATTGCAGAACAGCACGCAGTTACATTTTCAGCAGGACTTGCATCCAGAGGATTAAAACCTGTTGTTGCCATTTATTCTACTTTTTTGCAAAGAGCCTTTGATCAGATTCTCCATGATGTCTGTATTGATGCGCATCCGGTTGTCTTCGCCATTGACCGGGGGGGTATTGTTGGAGAAGACGGACCCACCCATCACGGCCTTTTTGATTATTCATATCTTCGCTGCATGCCAAACATGACAATCATGGCACCAAAGGATGAAAATGAACTGGCAAGAATGCTTGTCACAGCTTTTAATCATAATGGTCCTGTTGCCATAAGATATCCAAGGGGTACGGGGATGGGTGTTCAAATTGAGGATCATCCGCGACCTTTGGAAATGGGTAAGGCTCAAGTGATTAATGAAGGTGACGACCTGTTAATTATTGCCATCGGAAAATCAGTTTGTGAGGCCTTAAAAGCCAACAAATCACTGAAAGACCGGGATATCAACGCAACTATAATCAATGCCAGATTTGTCAAGCCGCTTGATACCGACCTGATCATTGAATATGCATTGAAAATTAAAAAGATCATCATTGTTGAAGACCATGTTCTTGATGGAGGCTTTGGGTCGGCTGTTCTGGAAATGTTAACAGATAATGACGTGACAGGATTTTCACTAAAAAGGATTGGCATCAAAAATGAATTTGTTGAACATGGGCCCCAAGATGTTTTAAGACGGGACTATGGAATAGACAGTACCGCTATTGTAAATGCGGCATTAAAGTTACATGGCAACACTATTGAATAAAGGATTAAAGAATAAAATCAGACTTGATTACTTTGTTGTTGAAAAGGATTTGGTTAAATCCAGGCAGCGGGCAAAAGCTCTCATCATGGCAGGCAAAGTTCTTGTGAATGATATGCGTGTAGATAAACCGGGAACTTTGATTACAAACGATGCAAAAGTTGTTGTAAAGCAGGATGACAATCCATTTGTCAGCCGGGGGGGACTAAAGCTTGAAAAAGCGTTAAAGAGTATTCCCATATCAGTGAAAGGCTTAACCTGCCTTGATATCGGTGCTTCAACAGGTGGTTTCACCGATTGCCTGCTTCAATATGGGGCAGGCAAAGTATATGCAGTAGATGTGGGATATGGACAGTTTGACTGGTCTTTGAGACAAGATTTGCGGGTAAAGGTTATTGAGAGAACCAATATCCGGCATATGCCCTATGAAGTAATCAATGAAAAAGTTGATGTGGTTGTAGCGGACACTTCATTTATCTCACTTAAACTCGTTATCCCTTCTACTGAGAAATTTATGAGGGATGATACAAAGGTATTGGCGCTGATTAAACCTCAATTTGAAGCAGGAAAGAAGAATATCGGTAAGGGGGGTGTTGTAAAGGATCCTGAAATTAGAAAAAGGGTTATAGAAGACTTAAAAGTTTTTTTTAAAGAACGCGGATATCAGGTAAACCAGGTAGTCCCCTCCCCTATTTCAGGCCCGAAAGGGAATATTGAGTATATTATATCCTTAACATTTAAAGAAAATTTAAAATAACACTATTAATTTTATTTAAATTCGATTATTTAAATATAACTTTTTATTAATTGTTTATAAGGAGCAGTAATGAGCGAAGAAATTAAAACCATGAGAAATGTGGCTTTGGCTGGCCATGGAGGTGCGGGCAAGACTACTCTTGCTGAGGCTATGCTATTTAAAGCCGGAGTTACCAATCGTCTTGGAAAGGTTGAAGAAGGCAATACCGTCATGGATTTTCAGCCTGAAGAAACCAGAAAACAGCAGAGTATTAATACATCATTTATTAAGTATACGCATAATAAACATACAATTACTTTGATGGACACTCCTGGCGATCAGAATTTTTTCTCTGCTTCTAAAACATGCTTTCCTGTTGCAGACTGCATGGCATTTGTAATTGACGGGGTTGGCGGACCTTCTGCCATGACCGAAGAAGCCGCAGCCAGTGCTTTGGAATATAATTTACCCGGGTTTGTTATTGTGAATAAGCTGGATCGGGAAAGAGCTGATTTTTCAACCTGTATCGAGGCTTGCAAAACAGCACTTAAAAAGAAGATCGTTCCCATTTTTTATCCGATTGGTTCTGAAAATGAGTTTAAAGGGTTGGTGAATATTATTTCAGGTCAGGCCTATGAATATGATGCAGAAGGGAAATCAACCAAGATTGATGTTCCTTCTGACATGTCAGATGACATTGAAATGGCAAAAGAAGAATTTATTGAGGATGTAGCTGAACTCGATGATGAGCTTCTTGAAAAATATCTGGAAGGTGAAGAAATTACTGAGGATGAACTCAAGGCAACGTTCAGACAAGGAATTCAAGATGCCCAATTTTATCCTGCCATTTGTTGTTCCGCCGCAAAAATGATCGGTATTGATATGGTTTCTGATATTATCAATGATTATATGCCGTCTCCTCTTGATAGAGGTGACTGGACTGCAAAAGATATCAATGGTGAGGATGTTATGGTTTCTCCCGATCCGGATGCAGAATTCTGCGGCTTTGTTTTCAATACCATTGTTGATCCATATGCAGGAAGGCTTTCTCTATTTAGAGTGATTTCAGGAAGTCTTGGAAAAGAAGGCAATGTTGTTAATACAACAAAGGATACGAAAGAGAGATTTTCACAACTTCTTGAAATTGCGGGTAAGGAACAAAATACTATAACCAGTGCTCTCCCGGGATCTATTGTTGCTGTGGCAAAACTCAAAACCACCTTAACCGGGGATACGCTGACAGGCGGAAAAGATATTCAGATTCCGGCACCAAAGCCCATGCCTCCTGTTATCTCTTTTGCCATTTCACCCAAAGCAAAGAATGACGAAGATAAAATCCATGAAGCGGTCAGAAAAATTCTTGAAGAAGATACAGGACTTAAGCTTCAAAGGAATGAAGAAACCAAACAGACCATCCTTTCCGGCAGAGGTCTTGTTCATATAGAAGTGACTGCTGAAAAAATTCAGAGAAAATTTAATGTGGGTATGGGTATTGAAACGCCGAAGGTAGCCTATCGGGAAACCTTTAAGAAAAAAATTCGTGTCCAGGGCAAGCATAAAAAACAGTCGGGCGGGCATGGTCAGTATGGTGACTGCTGGATTGTTCTTGAACCGCTTCCAAAAGGAAGAGGATTTGAGTTTGTCGATAAAATTGTTGGTGGTGTTATCCCTAAAAATTATATTCCCGCAGTTGAAGCAGGTATCAAAGAAACTTCGAAAACAGGTATCCTCGCAGGATTTCCTTGTGTAGACTTCAGAACAACTCTTGATTTCGGATCTTATCATTCGGTTGACTCTTCTGAAATGGCATTTAAAATGGCCGGTACCCTTGCCTTTAAAAACGCTGCAAAAGATGCAAAAGCAACCCTGCTGGAACCCATCATGAAGATTGCCGTAAAGGTTCCGGATGACAGCACAGGTGATATTATGGGTGATCTTAATTCCCGGCGCGGCAGGGTTCTTGGAATGGACTCCGAAGACGATAAACAGATCATCAATGCCCTGGTTCCCATGGCTGAGATACTGCGGTATGCACCGGATTTAAGTTCTATGACGGGTGGCAGAGGAACTTTTACCATGGAGTTTGAGCAATATGATGAAGTTCCGGGTGATATGGCACAAAAAATCATTGAACGGGTAAATGCTGAAAAAGAAGAGCGCAAATAAACAAGCTTGTACTCTGATTGAAAAATAAAACCCGGGCAGTTGAGTTGAACATAATGTTTTTTTAGCTGCCCGGGTTTATTGTTGGCTTAATTTTGATATAATATCAAAAAGGTTTTGTCTTGTCTCTTCTACGGATAAATCTTTAAAAGTATCGTAAGGAACCGGTTTCCCAATATTTACTTTCACCACTCCCGGGGTTAAAATTAAGCTTGATTTCCGATGATAATTAAACAAACCAATTGTTGCGAACGGCAGAATATCAGCATTGGCATCTTTGGCCAAATGAAACGGTCCTTTTTTAAAGGGTGTTATTTCTCCTGTAAGCGTCCTGTGTCCTTCAGGCAATATGCCGATGTTCATCCCGGACAAGAGAGTCTTCTTTGCCATTTCAAGGCTTAAAATGGCATTCTTAAGGTTGTTTCTTTCTATGGGGATGCATCCCCATTTCCGGATCAGATATCCCCAGACAGGCAGGGAAAAATGATAGGCGGCCTCCACTCCGATGAAACAGAGGGGAATGGCTGCCGGAATGACAAAAATATCAAAAAGACTTTGGTGATTTCCCATGATCAGGTAAGCTTGATCAGACCGGATATATTCCTTGCCGGTTACAACAAGCTTTATTCCCATTAACCTGATTAAAATATTAAATAGAAATCTGGCAATATTGAAGGTGGTTCTTTGAGGTAACAAAAACAGGCAGAAAACAAGAATAAAAAATGAGAATAAAAAAAAGAGTCCACCGATGATCCATAAATATATTGAAAATATTTTTTTCAATTAAAGATACCTTATCATTTTATGGTGCACATTTATAGTTGTTGGTGTGGTGCCGAATAATTCACCATCCGGCAATAAGGTTTTCTCAGGCCATGTTTTGATTGTGGCCTTCCTAGCCTTGAAAGATCTTACCAAAGGATGTTTGATATGAGTTCCCTTAAAGATTTTTGGCAAGGTCGCCAAAAGACTTGTTCTAGATAATTTGCCTGCAATAATAATATCCATGTAACCATCATCAATTTCGGCATCAGGAGCCATCAGCATATTCCCGCCGGTAAAGCGTGAATTGCAAAACTCAACAAAACAATTTTCTCCGGATATCATTTTTCCATCAATTTCAAGCTCCATGTAATGAAAATAGAGTTTTGCAGTCCTGTAAAAAACACCTATAATGTAAGAAAAGTCATTTAAGTATTTAAATTTTTGAGCTGTTTTTGCCACATCCGTGACAAATCCCAATCCGGTCAGATTTACAAAATAAAACTTTTTTTTGGCCTGTGTAAAAGAGCAGACATCTATCCATCTCGGATCGTTTTCAACAATCGATCTGATGCCATCCTCATAACAATGGATATTTAAATCTTTGGCAAAAGAGTTCCCTGAACCGATAGGAATGATACCAAGGGGTGGGAGTTTTTTGGATTTAAAATTAGCTAAAAGACCGTTTAAGACATAAAAATTGGTTCCATCGCCGCCTATGGAGATAATGGCGTCATACTCTTTTATTTTAAGCTCAGAGGTGATTTTGAGGATATGTCCATGGTAAAGAGAAAGATAGGTGTGGTAGTCAATACGATTTAAAGAAAGTTTTTTTCAATCAAAGGCAGCAGTTTTTCACCTTTTTTTCCACCCGCATAAGGATTGACGATCAAGGCAACTTTCATAAAAACCTTTATAAAAAATTAGAATTTAAGCGGCAATGTTCTGCCGCACTTTTATCCAGCAGATGCCCTAACTCCCCTTCTTTTTTTGGGAAAAAACCCATACATTTTTCCCAGACTTCTTCATCTTCCATGCAAAAATATACAGCCAGGTTTGGGGCATATTCTTTTATGCATGAAATAATCTCCTTATAAAGCTTTATTCTTAATGGTTTGAAATATCTCATCTTATTATCAAGTCCAGGAATAAACTCTCCGTAACAGATGGTTGAATGTTTGAATCGTTTTTCAATGATCTGTTTTAATTTAGGTATGAACCGAAAAGTACCGATACTGATCCATACAATACTTTCGCTCCGGACATGTTCGAAAATTTGTTTTATCACTTTTTTGTATTGAATTTCGCATTCCGGATAAATCACCAGCGGATCAAAATGAAACGCAAGCTTGTAACCCTTTGACTCGACACGCCTGGCTGCCTCAAGACGGGCTTTAAGGGACGCTGTGCCCTTTTCTTCGGAACTGATAATATCCTGTGTGTTCAATGACCAGGCAATAACGGTTTTGCCATTGTGATCAAGGGGAAGTAAGGATTCAATATTAACGGTTTTGGTTTTGAGTTCCAAAAGACAATTATTTTGCCTTGCAAATGTTTCAACAAGAAATTTTGGCTGAGGACTGATTTTTTCCCAGATGAGTGAATCTGTGTATTCTCCTGTTCCGATTCTGAATATTTTATTTTGGCTGAATGTTTTTTCAAGATTGTGGGCAAGCGCTTCAAGTCCTGCAAAATATTGCAGAACAGGCGGGTGAAAATAGGCCTGAAGAATGCAATACGAGCAATCCATGGTACAAAATGTGCCTGTATGAAGAATAGTATAATCACAACAGGTATAAAAACTGGTTCCCGGGCACTCCCTGATGACAGCCCCCCTGTTCTGCGTAATATAGAGTGTCTTTTTGGCTTTTGAGACGGGATCATCACCGTCATTGATAAAATCATAGACTGTTTTTGAATCTTCTACCCATTGGGGATCTGTTTTAAGTCTGGATATCAGATAGTCGGTTTCAAAATTCCTGGGGATGGCTTTATCAATAAAAAGAGTGTCGATTTTCATTGGTTGAAAATTTCTTTTAGCTCCTTTTTTCCTAAAGCAGCACGAAGGTTCTGAACGCTGGCCACAAACTCATTGTAATTTTTGGCAGTAAAGGAGATGGAGAAGTTTTGACTCTCAAAGTTTTGTGGTGGTAGAAATTTGATGTTGTTTCCAACTTTTATAGATTTGATTTTTTTCCGGACCATTTGACGCGCCTTGAAAATAGTTGGAAACCGCTGTTCAAAGAGCCAGGCTCGTAAATTTTTGGTTTTTAATCCAGGCTCTTTATTTTCATCAAAAAGAATGTCTTGTATTGCTTGATTATTAAAAAAAAATTCTGGTTTAATAGCATCTCTGGCAGAAATTTCCATTATATGCAGTATAATTTCAAGCTGTTTGTTATTGGATGCCTTGATTTTTGAGAAAATAATTAAAAAGATCTCTATGGTATTTTTTCCATAAGATGAAATCCTTTTGGCTGACTTGAAAGACAGATTGCCGCCATGGATTAAGTCAAAAGCTGGATCAGGCAAAGCACCTATAGCCAACAAATTCTCTACAAATCGAACATTAAGTTCTATGTTGAAAAGGGCAGAAGATTTTTTTGCGATCTGTTTTTTATCTAAAAATTGAGAAAGATGTCTGGTACTTACTATGAGCTCAGAATGAGTTAACGGTCTTTTAAAAGCAAGAGCTGTTATGGATTTTAAAAGACATTGATAGTCTGTTGTGTCCGGCTTTGTTTTATATACAACTATTTTTGTTTCGTTATTGTGGACCCGATTATTATAAATTAGTGCCCTGACCCTGTTAAACCCTGAAACGACGATAAACTTATTGTTTAACGGCCTGACGACCGGAGGAGTAAGCAGGCCTGTTTCCTTAATGGAGCGTGCAAGAAAGGTTATATCATCTTCTGAAAATAAAATTTTATATCGTTTATCTGTCAGATCAATATCCGATATATTTATTTCGCATAAAAGATCAGACATTTTCACCAGTCAGGCGTGTGTAAATTTCTTTGTATGTACTGGATGTCCTGTCAATCACTTCCTGGGGAAGGTTTGGTCCAGGATGTTTTTTATCCCATCCCGAGTCTATAAGCCAGTCCCTGACAAATTGCTTATCAAAGCTGTTTTGCCCTCTTCCTGGCTCATATTCGTTCAATGGCCAGAATCTGGATGAATCCGGAGTAAGGATTTCATCAATAAGGATAATCTCCCCGTCTAAAATCCCAAATTCAAATTTGGTATCGGCAATAATAATTCCTTTGGCGAGGGCATATTCAGCCCCTTTTCTGTATATTTCAAGACTTAAATTTCTTAATTTTTCCGCTTTTTCACTTCCAATCAGTTTTACTGCCTCATCAAAACTGATATTAATATCATGATCACCGATTTCAGCTTTGGTAGAAGGTGTAAAAAGCGGTTGTTCCAGTTTATCCGATTCTTTCAACCCTTTGGGTAATGTTATCCCGCAGACATGGCCTTCTTTTTGATAAGAACTCCATCCCGAGCCTGATATATATCCTCTCACAATACACTCAATGGTAAAGGGCTCAGCTTTTTTTACCAGCATGCTTCGTTTATCCAAAGCATCTGAATAGGATTTAAATTTTTCAGGATACTCATTTACGTTGGTCGTGATAATATGATTTTTTACAATGCTTTCCATTTTTTTAAACCAGAACACAGAAATCTGATTTAAAACCTTTCCCTTATCCGGAATAATATCCGGCAGTACAACATCAAAAGCGGAAAGCCTGTCAGTGGTAACCATCAACAGGGCTTCTCCTGTGTCAAATATATCCCGGACTTTACCCTGCCTGACCAGGGACAGGTCATCAAATTGAGTTTTTGGAATGGATGTCATCTTGATCTCCTTTTTTGTTCCAATTTGTTGTATCGTTTTTTGGTGTTTAATATCATAAAATACAATATTTATCTATTGTTGCAATAAAAAGATTAAATTTAAAGGGATCAACAATGTTACTGAGTAACAATAATTTAAATTTTAATATTTTGTAAACTTGACGGCGATTGCAAAATGATAATATTGTGGATTAAATTTTGACTTTCAACAAACGAGGTTCCAAAATGAAAAAAATACCAATTCAATTATTTTTCATCATCTTTATTATTATTTTCTGCCAGATTCCTGCATATTGTCAAACAACTTATTCTCTCTATGAATTAACACAACTTGCCTATAAGCATAGTGAGACAATTAAGATTGCTCAAGACGATGTATATATCGCTCAACAGGACAAGGCCAGAGCATTATCTGTCTTAATACCAAAAGCCACATCCTATGGCAGCATGAAAGAATATAAAAATGATGATATCACTGCTCCCGATACCATGACACTGGGTATTAAGTTAACACAGTCATTTACACTTAATGGAAAAGAGTTGATTGCTCTGGATGTTACAACAAAAACCATTGAAGGCAAAGAATTTTCCCTTGAAAGCATCCGTTCCCAGTACCTATTGCAGGTGTCCCAGGCCTATTACAACATATTAAGTGCTCAAAGATATCTTGAAATTGCCCAATCAGATGTAAATCGTCTTACCACCCACAGAGATGCTGTAAAGGAAAAACTAAGTGTTGGAAATGTAACCAAAACTGATTTATACAGAGCTGAAGCAGAGCTATCTAAATCTTTGACAGAGCTGGTAAGAGCAGAAAACAGGGTATTGAAAAGCAAAGCGGCCTTGCAGAATCTTGTCAATATTGAGGATGATTTTAATATCCAAAAAGAAGATGTTTCAGGTATTGAAAATTATCAATCAACCCTGGAAGATATCCAGATTTATGCGTTGAAAAACAGGACAGAAATAAAAGAAGCAAAAAAGAATCTTGAAATCGCCCAAAAAACTATTAAATTTGAAAAAAGCGATTATTGGCCGACACTTTCACTTGAAGCCGGATACAAAGAGATTGATATTAAGTATAATTCCAGTTCAACGGACACGGAAGACGTTTATTTCACAGGAGAACTTGTATTTGCCTTATATGATGGGGGGTTGCGAAGAGCCCAGATCAGGCAGGCTCTTGCAGGCCAAAGAAAAGCAAAAAATGCTTTAATCCTGCAAGAGAAAACAATCATTCTGGATTCAAAGGTTTCTTTTCTGGATTATAAAGCTGCACAAAGTGCATTATTAAATTTACAGGACGAATTAAGATTTGCACAGGAGAACTACAATGCGGTTCAAATGCAGTTCAAATACGGTATGGCAGACAGTATTGATATGATGGATGCGAACACTTTACTGGTTACTGCCCAGAGAAGAATTTTAGATGCTAAATACATATACTACCTTTCTGTACTTAAGATTCTGTACACCAAAGGTGATTTAATTTCGTTTCTTTTTAATCAAGCACAATGAATCCGTAATGTTTTGGGTGCGTAAGGCTTGACTTAAACAAATTGATAAAATATTCTTAGATATTGACACTTAAGGTTGGTATGAATGCGTTTTGAAAGGAGAATCACATGTATGAAATAATCGCAAACCCTGAAGACTACCAGATTGATCATCTCATCAACGGAACCGGTAATGCAAATATTGAAATTTCCAAAGAGGAAAGGGATAAATGGGCGGGTGAAATTGTAAATTTCAGTGAAAAACTGGCTGAGTTTGCAAAAAAATCAGAGGAATTTGCAAAACTTTTTTCCGGCCCGGAAAAGATCTCTGCAACCCCCGCCTCATTAAAAACCTTAAAAATTCAATTATTTATGATTAATGATTCCTTAACCACAGCAATTGAAATTGCTGATAAACTTGAATCTGATATTGTAAAAAAAAATTAATGCAGACCTAAAGATTTCTGACGTAACAAATGGTCTGTGAGAACAATTGCCATCATGGCCTCACAGACCTTGTTAATCCTTGGAATAGCACAGATGTCATGACGACCTTCAGTAGAAATCTGGGTTGCATTACCATTTTCATCAATGGTCTGCTGTAGTTTTAGAATAGATGGGATGGGCTTGACATGAGCCCTTGCAATGATATCATCCCCGTTTGAAATCCCTGCCAGAATGCCACCTGAATGGTTTGTTTGAAATCCTTCCGGTAAAATCTGGTCATTGTTCTCAAAGCCTGTCATTTGCGAGGCGTCCGTTCCTGCACCAATTTCAACGGCTTTGACAGCCCCGATACTCATTAAAGCCTTGGCAATATCAGCATCAAGCTTGTCAAAAACAGGCTCTCCTAAACCTGCAGGTACATTTGATGCCATAATTTCAACGACACCCCCTAAAGAGTCCCCTTCGTTTTTGACGTTTTTGATTCTTTTTTCCATTTTTCGTGCAGCTTCCAAATCAGGGCATTGTAAAGCATTATTATTTTTTTCAGATAAATTATCGACATGAATTGCTTTGATACCACCAAGCTCCAGTGTATAAGTTTTTATTGTGATATTGTATTGATCAAGTACCAGTTGCGCAACCGCACCTGCCGCAACTCTTGCAGCAGTCTCCCTTGCAGAAGCTCTCCCTCCGCCCCTGTAATCCCGGATGCCGTATTTTGCTTGATAGGTGTAATCGCCATGACCCGGTCTGAAAAGGGAGGCTATCTGTTTATAGGATTTTGATTTCGCATCCTTATTTTCTATCATGATCATAATGGGAGTCCCTGTGGTCTGCCCATTAAATATACCCGATAAAATAATGGGATGGTCTGGTTCTTTCCTTTTTGTACTGGATACCCCATGACCCGGTTTTCTTTTATCAAGGGCATTTTGTATAATATTTTCGTCAATTGCAAGACCCGGAGGACAACCTTGAATCACAACGCCTGTTCCTTTACCGTGTGATTCTCCAAAGGTAGTAATATTAAATGCTTTTCCAAAGCTACTGCCGGACATTAAGATAATCTCCTGTCAATAATGTTAACGATTTCTTTCGGTGTGTGGAAACTAGTATCAATCCTTATATGGGCGGTTTGCTTATATAAAGGCTTTCTTTGCTTTATTAATTCATCTGTTTCATTTAAAAGATCTTTATTGGTAAGTGACGGTCTGGATTCCCTTGTTTTAGTATCCATATTTAATCTGAGCATAATTGTCTTGATATCAGCCTCAAGCCAGACAGCAAACCCGGATTTTTTAATAAAGTCCTGATTTTCATGATCTATAATAATACCGCCCCCTGTGGCAATAACCGCTTTTTTTTTATTTTTTGTATTAAAAAGTATCTGCTTTTCTAATTGTCGAAATTTTTCCCAACCATATTTTTCAACAATTTCTAGGATAGTTGATTCAGCATGTTGTTCAATAAGGCGATCCGTATCAATAAAATCAAAATTAAGGCGTGCAGCAAGAATTTTTCCGGTGGTCGTCTTTCCGGTACACCTGTAGCCAATGAGAAATATTTTCATAAAATTCTCACTACAAAGCTTCAAAAATCTGCCAAAAATTTGGAAAAGACTTTTCAACACATGCTTCATTCTCAATTTCCATACCTCGGACCATAAGACCGGGAATGGAAAATGCCATGGCAATTCGATGATCATTAAACGTTTCTATTCTTGATCCCTTTGGTTCGCCACCAGTGATTTCCAGATAATCCTCTCCTTGCTTTACCTCTATGCCCATTTTCATAAGTTGTGAAGAGACGGCATCAATCCGGTCGCACTCTTTTTCACGTAAGTGTTTAATATTGCTTATTCTGGTTTTTCCTTTAGCAAAGCTTGCTACAACAGCAATGGCAGGAACGGCATCCGGGGTGTCAGACATATCCACATCCACTCCATTAAGAGAGAACCCGCAAACACCGATTTGGTTATCTTCAATTTTAAGGGTACACCCCATCTTTTCCAAAATTTTAACCTGTTTTAGATCCCCCTGTAAAGAGTTTTTGCTGATATTTTTAACGGATATCATTTTTCCCGTAATCGCACCAATAGCCCAGAAATACCCGGCATTGGAAAGATCGGGTTCAACATAAAAATCTCCCGGGATATAGGATTGCTTTCCTGTGACTCTGTAATGGGTGGTATCAATTTGATGTACATTAACTTTAAATTTTTTCATAATATCAATAGTCAAGTCAATGTAGGGAGAGGATACGGGTGCCCCCTTAAGGCTGATATCAAGGCCGTCTTTCATCAATACCCCCATCATCAGAAGAGAGGATAAATACTGGCTGCTTTTGGAACAGTCAATTTTAACAGCCCCCCCTTCCCTGCTGTTTCCCTTGATATGAACAGGTGGTGTTCCGGTTTTGCTTTCCGATTTTGCATAAATTCCCAACATGGTTAATGCGTCAAGTAACTCTTTCATCGGTCGTTCACGCATTCGCTCGTCCCCTGTAAGAGTGTAGCGGGTGTTTCCAAGAGCTGCAATCCCGGCAAGAAGCCGCATGGAGGTGCCTGAATTGCCAAGATAAATATCTTTATTACAGGGTTGGGGCTTTGTACCAAAGCCGGACACCCTGAAATGATTGTCTTTTATTTTGTTAATTTTTGCTCCCATATGTTTAAGTGCATCAATGGTCAGTAGAATATCATCACTTTGAAGAAGATTTTCAATACTCGATGTTCCATTGGAAAGGGAGGCACAAATCATCATGCGATGGGAAATGCTTTTTGAACCCGGAATCACAATCGACTGGTCTTCAATTTTTTTTGGAACGATCCGTTTCAATTAATTGTCTCCATTTATAACTGCCTGTCGCATCAGTTTTATATCAGGCGATATGCCGGTCCATAATTTAAATTGAGCCGCACCCTGATAAAGGAACATGGACAATCCGTCAATGGTTGTACACCCCTTTTTTTGTGCTTCAGACAGCAGTTTTGTTCTCAAAGGATTATAAACAATATCCATGACAACCATCTGCGAATTCATATAGTTAGAAGGAAAAGCCAGATTATCAATGTTCGGGTGCATGCCAATGGATGTCGTGTTGATAATAATATCTGGGTTTATGTCATCCATTTTATCAATTTCATCCATTGGAATAAAATCGGCCTTATACTTTAAAGCCAGACTTTCCCCCCTCTCTTTGTTCCTGTTGATAATGACAAGACCACCCTTTTTTTTGTGTATACCATAGGCAACTGCCCGGGCAGCCCCTCCGGCACCTATGATGCAGACCCTTTTATCCTTGATGCCGATTGTTTTTAAGGGGGCAATGGCAGCTTTATAGTCAGTGTTATATCCAAGTAGTTTTCCATCCTTGTTCACAACAGTGTTTACTGCATTAATGTTCAATGCGTCTTCATCAATCCAGTCAAGATGGTTCATTATAGATTTTTTAAATGGTATTGTAACAGATGCGCCCTTAATATTTAGTGTTTTCATTGCTGTGATGCCTTTTGAAATTTCATCAATTTTAAAGGCAAGGTAAACCGCATTAATTTGATGTTGTTGAAAACAGGCGTTGTGAATTTCAGGGCTTTTGGAATGCCTGATCGGATTTCCAAAAACGCAGTAAACTTGTGTATTAGAATCAATCATACTTCCTCTTTAACATAAACTGGATAAGATCCAAGTATTTTCAATGACAGGCAGTTTTTTTTGATTTCTTCAATAGTGTGAGAAACAAGCTTGTCCTGTTGATGCCCTTCAATATCAAGAAAAAAATAATAACTCCAGTCGTGATGCCGTGTGGGCCTGGATTCAAGCTTCAACATATTCAGTCCTGCCTTGTTAACGGGTTCAAGCGTTTTAAATAAGGCACCCGGTACATGGGAAGTCGCAAACATGATAGACGTTTTATCATTTCCGGTCTGCTCAGGTGTGTCTCTACCAATTATAAGGAATCTTGTAATATTTCCTGAATAATCTTCTATTTTTGATTCAACAGTCTGCAATTCATAAATATGGGCGGCCTGTTTGCTTGCAATGGCTGCTATGCTTTTGTCTTCAGAGGCCAGAAGTGCAGCTTTTGATGTACTGGTGGTCTCAAATATGTCAGCATGTGCAAACTTTTTTTTAATCCAGGTTTTACATTGAGCAAGCGCCTGGGGGTGGGAGTAAATTTTCTCAACGTGTTTTGGTTCGCCTGTTATGGACAACAAATCATGGGAAACAGGTTCATGGTGCTCAGCACAAACATGCAAATCAAAATCGGCAAACAGATCAAGAGTGTGATTTACTGCGCCTTCTATTGAGTTTTCAACAGGAACTACCCCAAAATGACTTTCTTTCTTCTCTACTTCCCTGAAAATTTCATATAAATTTGGCTGTTCGACAAATTTTCCTGAATGCTTAAAATGAGCCAGTGCAGCGATATGCGTATAGCTTGCTTCAGGCCCCAGAAAAGATATGGTTTTCGGCTTTTGGATTTCCCTAGTAGCTGTAATGATGACATTAAAAATATATTTTAATAATTCTTTATCAGCAGGGCCTTGATTCATTTTAGACAGTTTTTCAATCACTTTTCGTTCCCGTGATCGATCAAGTATCCGGCCGCCTTTTTCCTTTTTAATTCTCCCAACTTTTTGACCAATTTCAAGCCGCTGATTAATCAAACTTAAAATATCTGAATCAATGCTGTCTATCTGATTTCTTAACCGGGTTAAATCATAATTAATTGCTTTTTCATTCATTATTGAATTACCGTTTGATTTACACAAATACTTCTAAAATAAAAAAACCGCACCAGGTGTTTGGTCTGCTGCGGCATGGATATGTCAAAATTATTCTTTTTTAAGAATAAAATTTTTTATTCTGTTGCCATCCATATCTTTAACTGTTGCCACCCACTTATCCATGGTAATAGACTCACCAGGTTTTGGAATTCGGCCTATCTGTTCGAGGAAAAACCCTGAAAATGTATCATAAGTATTTGATTCCGGAATTTCAATTTCAATTTCTTTGTTTAAATCATCAATATCAATCTTTCCTGTGACCAGCCATTTATTCCCTTTAAGTTTTACAATATCATGTACCAGTCTGTCGGTTTCATCAATAATTTCACCAACGATTTCTTCAACAACATCTTCAAGGGTTACAATGCCGGATATGCCACCATGTTCATCCACAACAACGGCAATATGATTTTTTTTCCGCTTAAAATCCTGTAACAGGGAATCAAGCTTTTGGGATTCAGGAATAAAATATGGTTTTTTCATGATTTGTTTTACGTTCAATGGCGTATCAGAATCAGATGAGCAGGCTTTTTGATACCTTGCAAATAAATTTTTTACATGCAAAATCCCAATAATATTATCAATACTGTCCTCAATAACCGGAATCCTGGAATATCCGGTTTTAATAATTTTTTCAATGTCCATGTCCTGTGATACGTCTATCACAAACATATCCGCCCTGGGAGTCATGATTTCAGAGCATGAGGTGTCGTCAAATTCAAAAATATTGGTAATAAATTCTTTTTCTTCTTCTTTGATTTCTCCTTCTTCTTCAACCACCTCAACCATAGTCATCAGTTCGTCTTCCGTTACAGTTTCTTGGGAAGTATCAATTGTCCCGTGTAATTTAGGTATAAAATTCAATATATAAATAAAAGGGAACAATAATTTTGATAGCCAGAAAAGTGGAAAAATCACAATCCTGGCCACGAGAATATTATTATGATTGGCAAATGATTTTGGAAAGATTTCGCCAAAAATAAGAATGAGCATCGTCATAATACCGGTTGCAATACCAACGGCATTGGATTTAAAGTATGAGATGGCAATGGATGTGGCAATGGCGGAAGCACCGATATTTACAAGATTATTTCCAATCAGGATAGTCGTTAAAAGTGTATGAGACTCCTCTTTCATTTTCAAAATCAAAAGTCCGGTTTTAGAACCGTCTTTGGCAATATGAAGCGCCTTGACTTTGCTAATTGAAAAAAGCGCCGTTTCAGAGGAAGAAAAAAAACCAGATAAAATAAGGCATAAAATAAGTACGGCCAATTCAAAAGTCATCAAAGCAGAATATAATCCTTTGTTTATTATTTATATATTATTCTTATATGAAATCACTCTAATAGTATTTAAGTTGATTTGTCAAATTTATTATCGCAGGTCTGATTCCCCTTTATAAGACTGATAGCAATGTTGGCAGTCCTTTTTGACGCCCCCTTGCTTCCAAGTAATTTTCTGACCATTTGCAATTGATTTTCAAAAGTTACTAAGCGATCAAGCATATCCAGGGCTTTTCCACTTATTTTTTCCGGGGTTGCGTCGTCTTGGAGGAATTCGGGCATAACTTCTTTGTTAACGATTAAATTTGCCAATCCAGCATATTTAATTTTTACAAACAGTTTTGCGAACCGATAACTGATTGTGGACATTCTATATATAATAATGGTCGGGACACAGCAAAGCGCAGCTTCAAGAGTGACGGTGCCGGAAGCTGCAATAACAAGGTCCGATTTCAAGAAGATATCCTTAACCGGTCCATTATTGATTTGAAATAATGGAGTCCTTTTGAATTTTTTTAGAATAATTTTTATGCTTTCCTTATGTATTGAAGGAGCTTGAGATATAATAAAAGAGACCTGTCGGTTTTTTTTATGAATAAGATCAGCCGCTTTTATCATTATTTTAAGCAAATTTTTTATCTCAGCCTTTCTAGATCCTGGAAGCAGGCCTATGATCACAGGAACAGCATCTTTATGTTTTGACAATAAATGCTTTGATCGAAAAAATGATTTTGATACTTTTTCAGGATACTCATCCATTAATGGATTGCCCACATAAGTGGATCGAATCTTAGCCTTTCTATATATTTTTTCTTCAAAAGGAAGGACTAATGCTGCGTAATCAACATACTTTTTTATCTTTTTAAGTCTTGATTTTTTCCACGCCCATACTTTTGGTGTTATATAATATAAGATTTTTATTTTGTAATGATCTTTGGCAAACTGGGCAGCTTTTAAATTGAATCCCGGATAATCCACAAGTATAATTAAATCCGGTGTGTTACTTTTAAGTTTTTTCTTGAACAAATCAAAAGCTCTTTTTATCTGTCCAAATTGCATCAGGACTTCAGTAATACCCATTGCAGAGAGTTTTGCGATATTGTAGAAAAGGTCTACATTTTGATTTTCAAGATATGTTCCACCTATACCTGAAAAATAAATACTGCTATTAAATTGTCTGATTTCTTTAACAAGATTTCCTGCATGCAGATCACCGGATGGTTCTCCTGTAAGAACCATAATATGTCTGGATTTAGCAGAAAGATTCATTTTACGTGTGACCTTTATGGTTACGTGTGGCCTTCAGGTTATATCATCATCTGTATAACCAAGAATGGATATATTATATTTATTTGCAAGTGTTATCATTTCATCCCGGTCAAATGCAATGGATTTTTCTGCCTCAAGTACGAGAATTGTAACTCCGGATTCATGCATACTCTCAATGGTTTGGCAACCGGAAGAAGGCAGGTCAAACCTTAGATCCTGAGATGGCTTGGAAAGTTTTACAACAACTGCACCATTATGATGAGACAGAAGACCGCCTCTTTTAATGGTCACATCTGTTCCCTCTATTGCTTCAACGGCGAGAACCGTTCCATTACTGATGACAATACATTGTCCGATATCAAGTTTTCCGATTTCTTTTGCTATCTTCCATCCCTGGAAAATATCTTTTTTTTCAGCTTTATCCGGCTTTCTTTTTGTCCAACACCCCTTAGGGGTGATCAGTTCAGGGAGAAGAAAGGTGGACGGCAAAATTCTTATCCCCTCTTTTAAGAGTAGATCAGCAAATGAAGTCAATACGGAATCATCATGGGTTCTGGCTGTTTTTGCAATAAACGAGAGTGCTTTAAAGTCAGGACGGATATTTTTGAAAATATTTGTTTTTTTAATACTGCCCAGCATAACTGCTTGAGTAATATGGTGTTGCTTGAAATATTTGATCAGTTTGGTAACCTGTCCAAGGTAAATCCATTTTAAATCTTCAACATAATCCCCAAGCGTTTTATCCGTTTCAGAGGTAAACCCTACAGCAAAGACTTTATACTCTTTCTTTACAGCCTTTTTTGAAAAAAGAATGGGGAATTGTCCGCCACCGGCTATAAGTCCTATTCTCATTTTTTTTACGCGTGACCTCCAGGTTATCTGGTAACACCTCTGTTGGATTCGACAATAAATTTAATAAAATTTTTTACTTCAGGGATTTGTTCAACTTCAGCTTTAACACGTTCTGTTGCCTGCTTAACCGTTAATCCGATTCGAAAAACAATTCTATAAGCTTTTTTAAGTTGCTGAAGGGTTGATTTTGAAAATTTATGCCGTTTCAAGCCCACATTATTCAAACCATGGAGAGTCGCTCGATCTCCGGATGCAATCACATATGGCGGTATATCCTTTACTACAGCAGATTTCCCGCCAATATAAGCAAAATCCCCGATTTGAACGAATTGATGGATGGCAACCAAGCCACCCACCGTGACATTATCACCAATTATAATATGACCCCCAAGAGTGGCGTTGTTCGCAAGAATAACCTGTTTCCCGGTTTTACAATCATGGGCGATGTGTGTATAGGCCATCAAATAGTTTTCTTCCCCTAATTCAGTAAGGCCACCACCAAATTCCGTCCCCCGGTTAATCGTCACAAATTCCCGGATAATTGATCCCCTGCCGATTTTTAAATATGTTTTTTCGCCATGGAATTTAAGATCCTGAGGTGCCCCACCAATAGAGGCATATTGAAAAATCTGGCAATCGGCCCCTATATTTACATATTGTTCAATGGTGGTATAGGGACCAATGGTGGTGCCGGAACCAATGCAGACGTCTGATTTGATAATGACATAAGGACCTATTGTAACATTGGTATCTATTTCAGCTAAAGGATCAATAATTGCCGTGGGGTGAATCTGAATCATTTTTACTCCGTTTATTCATTTTTATTTTCTAAGTCTTTCAATCTTTTTTCAAAAGAAAAAAGATTTTTTCTCATTTCCGGTAACCGGGATATGATGCTGACTACCTTACGCCAACGAACATGTGGCATATGCGGCATACCCGATACAATTTCATTTTCAGGAACATCACTGCGAACACCTGCACAGGGGCCGACAATAGAGCCGTCACCAATTTTTATATGTCCTGTAATACTGGCGTTGCCGGCTATAATAACATTTTTACCGACTTTAGTACTTCCTGCAATTCCAACCTGGGCCACAATCAAAGTATTATCCCCAATCTTGACATTGTGTGCAATGTGGACAAGGTTGTCTGTTTTAACGCCGTTCCCGATAACAGTCATCCCCAGCGTTCCTCTGTCGATGGTATTGCATGCACCGATTTCAACATGATCCCCTATGTGAACATATCCGGTATGTACAATTTTTTCATGCTTGCCAAAATTCTGAGCAAAACCGAACCCATCAGAGCCGATGATAGTTCCAGAATGAATAATGACATTTTTGCCGATCCTGGTTTTTTCTATTACGGTGACATTTGGTTTAATTAACGTATTGTCGCCTATGAAGACATCATCCCCTATATAAACGCCTGGCATAAGATGAACATTATTTCCAATTTGGACATTATCGCCAATAAATATGTTTGATCCAATAATGGGATCTTCTCCAACCCTAACATGATGTCCAATATCTGCACTGTGGTGGATACAGGGCTTTGTTTTTTTTTCTGGATGAAATATCGATACTAATTTAAAAAAAGATATTTTAGGATTATCGGTTTTCAATAAAATATTATTTCTGGAACCAAGCTCATCACAAACAAAGGTATCAGGAATAATAACTACCCCTGCCTTTGTTTGTTTAAGATGGGTCAAATATTTTGTTTCACATGCAAACGTAATATCATGGGTATCTGAGTCGTCAAAAGAGGAAACTCCCTTTACCACAAAAGAAGGATCACCAACAACTTCGGCATGAATAATTTTTGCAATCTCATTTACGGACAGTTTCATAAAAGAATTTAGCTATTTTTAGAAATTTTCAAATCATATTTTTTAATAATTTGATCGGTAATATCGAGTTGATCGGGATGATAAACAACTCCGGCAGTCTTTTTTTCAAGAATAAGCAAATAGCCTTCTTTCTTTCCAATTTCATTTGCAATTTGAAAGATTTCTTTTTGAATTTTATTTAATAGTTTAACCTCTAATTGTTTAAATTCTCTGGAGAAATCTTCTTGCATTCTTTTGAAGTCATTAACCCGGATCCGAAATTCTCGTTGTTTTTCCTGCTGTTTTTCGGGACTCAGAACGAGAGCTTCTCTTTCAAATGATTTTTTCATTTCATCCAATTGTACTTTTTCAGTCTTTAATTTTTCTTGAAACGCATTGCCTTTTTCAGTGATCTGTTTCTGGGTTATTTTCCCGGCACTTGATTCTCTCAAAATTTTTTGAAAATTAATCACTCCTATTTTAGCTGCATCTGCACAAAAACCTCCCGGAATAAATCCGAAGAAAAATATTATTATACTTAAAACAACTAATATTCTTTTCATTAAAACCTCCAAAATTTTTTAAAGTTTAGAAAGAAGCACCAACAGAAAATTCAAATTGTCCATCGCCACTTTCTTTCACATTTTTTCCATCAATGACCCAGGCATATTCAATTCTTAAGGGTCCTATCGGCGAATTCCATCTTATCCCGGTACCAAAACTTGAGAATTGATCACCAAGATCAATATCCTCGCTGGTTCTATAAACATCACCGCGGTCATAAAAGAAAACACCTATAATCTTATATTTTTCTGAGAGTGGAAGAGTTACTTCTGCATTGAATTGAACATACTTTTCGCCTCCCCTGTCTTTGATATCTCCCTCCTGATTGCCGTTGATATCATATTTATCAAATCCTCTGATTGAATTCATACCCCCCAGATAAAATCTGATGTAATCAATATCGATGTCATCACTGCTTCGATCATCCAGGTATCCTGCTTCTGCATGCAAGGTGCCGGTGAATTTCCAGAAAAGAGGAAAATATAAACCTGTTTCGACAAGGTATTTTGTGTAATCGATATCACCGCCTAAAAACTCTCCAGCATATTCTATCGAAAATTTATGCTTTGCTCCTTCAGTTGGTGTGAAAATGTCATTTCTGGAATCATATTGTATAAAAGGCTTTATACTGCTTGTCAGAAAAGAACCGGGGGTCATATTGGTGAAGTCGGTTTGCACATCAGTTATATCAAAATTTTCTATATTGTATTGGATTCCAATTCCTGTATAGTCGAAAAGCTTATAACCCATCCTTAATGTCAATCCAAGAGCTTCTTTATCATAATAATCATACTCTTTATCTTCTTTATAGAGTTGGATTCCACCGGAAATGGCTGTATCCATAATATAGGGTTCATAAAAACCAATATTATAGAGAACTGATTCTTGTGATATTGTTGCAGAAATCTTTCCTGTTTGTCCTTTTCCAAACAAATTCCTTTCCTGAACAGACAGCATACCAAAGCCTCCATCTTCACTGCTAACACCACCTCCAACAGAAAATCTGCCTGTTTCTTTTTCAACAACCCTGACATCTAAGTCCATTTTATTTTCATCGGAAGTTTTAACCGGCTTGACATCAATCTCAGCAAAATAATCCAACCGGTTTAAATTCTTAAAGCTTAATTGAATATTTTCCTTACTGTAGAGATCCTGTTCAGCAATTTTAATCTCTCTTCTGATAACCTTATCACGTGTTTTTAAATTGCCACTGATATTAATTCTGCTAAAATAAACTGGTTCACCTTTATTGATTGAATATGTGATGTTCATCATTTTTTCTTCATCGTTTTTATCTACCAGGGGAGAAATATTGGCATTGGCAAACCCCTTGTTAGAATAAAGATCAGAAATGGTCAGAATATCTTTTCTAATGTATTCCCTATTGTATAGCTCTGTTTCTTTGGACTGAATGCCTTCCAGAAGTTCTTCCATAGGCACAATCAGGTCGCCTGTAATATCAATCTTTTTTACTTTATACTGAGCACCCTCATAAATTTTAAAATGAATGGTAATAAGTTTTTCACCAATGTCAATAATGGGATCTGATACCTTTGTATCGATAAATCCGTTGTTTTTATATAAAGACTCGATTCTTATAATATCGTTTTTAACTTCGCTCTCATTGAGGTCACCTGAAGAGGTAAAAAAAGAGAAAAACCCTTTTTCAGAAGTCTCCATGGCTTTTTTAATTTTTTTATCAGAAAAGTGTTTGTTACCTTCAAAAGTAATTTTTTCGACCTTTACTTTTTCTCCTTCTTTAATATTAAAAACAATATCTGCCTGGGAATGCTCAAGGGGAATTATTTCATAGGTTACAGAACAATTGTGATAATTCTTTACCGTATACATTAAACGCATTCGATTAATGTCTGAGTTGAGTTTGTGAATATTTAGAATTACACCAGTTCTTGTATCAACAATATCAGCAAGTTCTTCGTCTTCATAAACAGTGTTTTTTTTAAATTTCACTTTCCGGACAGTCGATTTTTCAGTAATTTCGAAAATTACTTTAACGCCTGTATCAAGGGATTCTTTTTTAACAATAACATTATCAAAGTAACCCATCTCATAAATTTTCTTCAGATCTTTAGAAATCTTGTCAGGCTTAATAATATCACCGACCTGAGTGTCGATAATCCTCATAATTGCATCAGTTTCAACTCTCTTATTTCCGGTAATTGCAATATCTGTAATAATTTTTTTATGGTAGAGTTCACCGATTATTTCTTTACAAAGTTGGGAAATAGTTGAAAAAAGGTTTTCAAAGTTATTTGCATCAGCATAAAAGGATGTGAAATTTTCTTTTTCATAGATATTAATAAGTCTTGAGTCAATACTGATACTTTCACCTGCAACAAACAAAGATCCTGTCAAAATATAATCGGCACCTGATTCAATTCCGAGTTTTCGAAATTGGGAAAAGTCCCATTCCTCGGTGTTTTGCCATGTTTTTAAAAGAATTACTTTAGCACCTTCTTGCTCAAGCTTTTCAGAAATCATCAAAGGGATTCTATTTTTTATCTGATGGTTGACCTGCTTAGCATCAAGAGAAAAAGGGATGATAGCTACTTTAATATCCGTCTGTTTAATATCTGTCTGGGCAAACAGGTCACCACTGAACAATAAACTCAAAAAAATAATAAATATGAAAGCTTTTCTTAAAATAGATTTATTCATGATATTATCCCTAATTCTCATAAGCAAATTAAACGGGAAGGATTCCCCCATTCGTTATTGTAACATTTCTTTTCATCATCCGGGCAAGTTCATTATTATGGGTAACCACAATAACAGTCATACCAAGCTCTTTGTTTAGTTCATCAATTAATGCATGTACACTGTTGCTGTTTTTTTGATCAAGATTTCCCGTTGGCTCATCTGCCAGAAGTATATCAGGTTCCATAACCAAAGCTCTTGCCAGGGCCACCCGTTGCAATTCCCCTCCCGAAAGATCTTCTACCCGATGAGAAAGTCTTGACGAAAGCCCTACTCTTTCAAGCATATTTGAGGCACTTTTTTCAAGGTTTTTTTTATTTTTATGAGCAATTAAACCCGGCATTAGAACATTTTCTAATGCTGAAAAGCCTTTAAGTAAATAATGAAATTGAAATACAAAACCAATTTTTAAATTTCTAAAACGGGCGAGTTTCTCATCATTATACAGGGACAAATCATCTTTTTGAAAAAGAATTTTTCCTGAATCCGGTTTATCAAGTGTGCCGATAATATGTAATAAAGTAGATTTGCCAATACCGGACGGACCTACAACAGCAATGGTTTCACCTTTATAAATATTAAAGGAGGCATTATTCAAAATTTCAATTTTTGATGTTTTTAAATAAAAACATTTTGAAACGGATTGAAGCGACATCATCGGTATCGGTGAATTATCCATATCTTAATGCCTCAACAGGATCCATTTTTGAAGCCTTATATGAAGGATAAAGAGTCGAAAAAAAACAAATGATAATGGCACTAACTGCTATGACCAGGACATCAAGAAATTCAAGTTGCACAGGAAGTGTAGAAAATGGATAAGCATCCGGTAACTGGATAAAGTCATATCTCTTTAGAATAAAACAAATGCCTATGCCTGAGACCGTACCGATAAATGTACCCAGAAGCCCAATAATCATGCCTTTAAGAATAAATATTCTTCTAATCGTTTTGTTTGTTGCTCCCATTGATTTTAACACGGCAATATCTTTGGTCTTTTCCATCACCATCATAATTAACGCACTGGCAATATTAAAGGCGGCTACAAGAATGATCAGAGTCAAAATGATAAACATAGCTGTTTTTTCAAGTTTTAATGCAGAAAAAAGACTTTTATTGATTTCCATCCAGTCGCGTAAATAAAATGGGTAGCTTAATATGTCTGAAAGACTATCTTTAACCGGTTTAACATCAAACACATCGTCGATCCAGATTCCAATGGCGGAAATTTTATTTTTGACACCGGAAAGTCGTTGAGCTTCCTTTAAATGGACATAGGCAAGCGCACTGTCATATTCATACATGCCCGAGTCGAATGTATCAGTTACAACAAACCGTTTCATCGATGGAATATGGCCCATGGGAGAAATAAATCCATTGGGTGACATGAGAATCACCTTGTCTCCCTTTATCACTCCAACAGAGTTTGCAAGTTCTTGGCCCAGAATAATTCCGGGGAGATCCCCATTTTTCGTTCCTTTACAAAGCGCTTTTTTTAATTGTTCAGTATCGAATCCTTTAATAAGACTAAACCCTTTCTCAGGATCAATTCCACGAACCATAACACCGGAGAAAGAGTGGCTGGACCGAATCATAGCCTGGGCAAATAAAATCGGTGAAGCTCCTTTAATTTGCTCCCTTTGATCAAGATCCGTTAGAATGTGAGAATACGTGTCAAACTTACCTGAATAATTCATAATAAGTATATGCGGTTCAAGCCCTAGGATTCTTTTCCGAAAATCAGTTTCAGCACCACTCATGACGGCAATCACCACTACAAGGGCCATAACACCAACGGTAACGCCTGCAACGGAAAGAAACGTGATCAGGGAAATAAACCCTTCTTTTCTCTTTGCCTTAAGGTATTTGCCGGCTATGAATAATTCAAAAGCCATCTAATCAGACATTCTTTTTCATATGTGGGAAAAGAATGACCTCCCGAATTGACGGAGAATCGGTCAGCAGCATGACAAGCCGATCAATACCGATGCCTTCTCCTGCTGTGGGCGGCATCCCGTATTCAAGGGCCTCCACATATTCGGAATCCATGATATGGGCTTCAGAATTACCTTCATCCCTTTGCCTGGCCTGCATTAAAAATCGGTTATGCTGATCTTCAGGGTCATTGATTTCAGAAAATCCATTGGCAATTTCCCTGCCGGCAATAAATAATTCAAACCGATCAGTCAATTCCGGATTGACATCGTTCTTTCTGGATAAGGGAGATACTTCTATAGGGTAGCCGGTAATAAATGTAGGCTGGATTAACTTCGGTTCAACCAAAATATCGAAAAGTTTGGTTAATACTTTGCCATGACGGTCTTTTTTCGTAATTTGTATTTTGTTTTCCTGTGCAAAATTGAGCAGTGCTTCAGTATTATCTAATATTGCCGGATCAATCCCACCGATTTTTGCAAGAGATTCTATCATGGGAATCCGCTGCCACCCCTTTTTAAAATCAATGGTCTGGCCCTGGTATTCGATAGTTGTTGATCCCAAAATCTCTTTTACAATGGATTCAAACATCTCTTCAGTTAAATCCATAAGCTTTTCATAATCAGCATAGGCCTGATAAAATTCAACCATTGTAAACTCAGGATTGTGTCGAGTTGAAATCCCTTCATTTCTGAAATTGCGGTTAATTTCAAACACTTTTTCAAACCCGCCCACGACTAGCCTTTTCAGGTATAATTCTGGCGCAATTCTTAAAAAGAGCTCCATTCCTAGCGCATTGTGCCAGGTTTTAAAAGGTGTGGCTTCAGCTCCACCGGCTAAAGGCTGCATCATGGGTGTTTCAACTTCCATGAACCCCTTTTCTTCAAAAAAACGTCTCATGGCGGCTACAATCTTACTTCTTTTTATAAAAATCTGCCTTGTATCCTCGTTCATTATAAGATCAAGATAACGCTGGCGATACCGTTTTTCTGGATCTTTTAGCCCGTGAAATTTTTCAGGAAGTGGTCTTACTGTCTTTGATAACAGCCTGAATCCTTTTGCCAGAAGTGTCCACTCTCCGGTTCTTGTTTGGAACAACGGCCCTTTGACGCCTATAAAATCACCGATATCAAGTTTTTTGAACAAAGAATAAGTTTCATCACCCACCCTGTTTTTTTGCACATAGACCTGAAGTTGATCGGAACCGTCTTTAAACCGGACAAAAGATGATTTCCCCATTTTATTAATGGCCATCATTCTTCCTGCCATATAGAACTCGTCACCTTTTTCCCCTAACGAGTCAGGTCTTTTATCGATAATTTTTTTAAGCTCTTTTACAGAACATGATGGTTTGAAATCATTTGGATAGAGGTTAATCCCGTTCTCTTTCAATTCATTGATTTTTTCTTTTCTAACTTGTATCAATTTGCTTTCTTTATCCATAAATAATTACTTTCATATTCTTACTGCATCTTGCAGGTCATTTGATTTTAGTTTTGATAAAACAAGAATAAATACCCTAGTTTACATGAAATTGTCAAGATTTTGTTGTTTGCCTTTTGACGGGGGTACTATTTAAAAGAATAGTAAAAATCGTACCCTTTCCAGGTGTTGACTCAAAATCAATCATACCATTATAGGTATCAACTAATCTATGGATAATAGAGAGGCCAAGGCCGGTCCCATCAGGTTTGGTTGTGTAAAAGGGATCAAAAATATGACTGAAATCTTTCTTAGTGATTCCAATGCCAGTATCTTTAACGGTTAAATAAACGCGGTTGTTTCTTGATGGTTTGAGGTAAATTTTGATCTCTCCACGATCTTTTATGGATTGAGCGGCATTTTTTAATAAATTCCATAGGATTTGGGTGAAATGCGCCGGATCAATAAATATGCAAATATTTTTATCTAAATTCATATTGAAATTGATTTGTTTATTTCGTTCAGGATCATTTAAAAAAAGCTCAACCGTTTCTTCAATTGTGTCCGCTATTTTCATTTCAACTGCATTGTCGGTACGAGGTTTTGCAAACAGTCTGATATCATCGACGATGTTTTTAAGTCGATTTGTTTCTCGTAAAATAATTTGCATCAGTTTGTCTTCATAAGAGCCTGGTTTTGCATCTTCCCGGAGCAGTTGAATAGAGCCGGATAAAGAAGCTAACGGGTTTTTAATTTCATGGACTATGCCTGAAATCATTTCATCCATAGCAGCCATTTTTTCAACCCGTTTCAAGTGTTCCTGGGTTATTTTTAAATCCTGTTTGGCGCCTTTTAACTGAAGTGCCAGAATACCGCTGAGACTTGCTACAGCAAAACACGCAACCATGACAATGATGATTCTGTAAATGATATGGCTCTCATCTACCGTATTGGAGAGATAATATTGTCCCAAAAAAGGCGTGATGACTTTATAGTATTCCATCTCAATTAAAACGCCATATTGAAGACTTGAAATCGTGGCGATGATTAAGCTGCCCTTTTGAAGCAGCAGCATGGAAGTATAAATAATGACGACCAGGTAAAGAAAAGTAAAAATACTGTCATAACTGCCTGTAACAAAAATAATAGCTGTAACTATAAATGTGTCGGCAATAGTCTGTAAATACGCCAAAATCAGACGTTTTTTGAATTTATTCAACCAGATCAAATAAACAATTGAGATAATCAGAATAAATGCTGCAATGTTATACAAGGATAAAAAGGGCTGTGAAAAAAAGGATAAGTTTTCCCCTGAAGAAAAAATAAGGCAGGATACAATCAGAAGGATGGCAAAAACAACCCTTGACAGAACAATCCATTTGATTTGAATTGAAAAATCCGGGCTGTCTTGAAAATAATAGTTTTTCATGAATCTATGAAATGGCACCTGCCATGGAAAAAATGGGCAGATACATTGCAATTACAAGTCCGCCAACAACCACCCCGAGAAAAACAAGCATAAAAGGTTCTATCATGGCTGTCAGATTTTTAACTGCCTGGTCCACCTCATCATCATAAAAATCAGCAATTTTTTCCATCATTGTATCAAGGGCTCCAGTGGATTCTCCCACGGCTATCATGGAGCAGACCATGGAAGGGAACACGCCACTTTCAAGCAAAGGATCAGCCATTGATCTTCCTTCGGCAATCCCGATTTTGACATCCTGAATAGCAAACTCTATAATTTTATTTCCTGCTGTTTTTGCAACAATATCAAGAACCTCAAGAATTGACACACCGCTTGAAAGCATTGTGCTGGTAGTTCTTGTAAATTTTGCCACAGCCACTTTTCTGATCAGAAGACCGACCACTGGAAGTCTTAAAAACATGTCATCCATGAAAATACGACCTTTTTTATTTGCATAGAGCCGCTTGATAAGAAAGGAGGCCGCAAACATCCCGGCAATAATATACCCTATATTGTGAACGGTGAAATTACTCATGGCAACGACAATCTGAGTCGGCACGGGTAAGGCTGAACCAAAATCGGCAAACATTTCTGAAAAAACCGGTATAACAAACACCATGATAATCGCAACAACAATGATCGCTATAATAATGGTAATAATAGGATATGTCATGGCACCCTTGACCTGTCGCTTCAGCTTGGCCATTTTTTCCATATAGGCAGAGAGTCGTTTTAAGATGACATCAAGAATACCGCCTGCTTCTCCGGCTGCAACCATATTGACGAACAGCTCGTTAAACACTTTTGGAAATTTCTTTAGAGAATCTGCAAAAGTTTCACCGGATTCAACAGATTCCTTTATTTTTTTTAGATTTTTTTTAAACGTCGGGTTTTCCTGCTGCGATTGAAGGATATCAAGACATTGAAGAAGTGGTAATCCGGCATCAATCATTGTGGAAAACTGTCTGGAAAAGATGATGACGTCACGCTCTTTGACTTTAGGTTGAAGAAATTTTATATTTTCAAAAATATCTTTTGGTTTTTTTCTGATTTTGACAGGGGTTATTTTCCGTCTTTGGAGACTCTGTTCTACCTGTTCAGGAGTCTCTGCCTCCATTTCTCCCTTGACTTTTCTTCCTTTAGGATTTTTTCCCTTCCATTCGAAAAGAGTAGGCATTCTTAATCCTCTTCATAATTTTTTAAACTAAGTTGGTTTTTATAAAATTTAAGTATACTAAAGCCAGATCAATTGTAAAATCTAGACGGATATACTATATAAATTTTATCGATTGATTACAACAGGAGTTATTTTTTGAATAAAAAAAATAAAATCATTAAAGCAGATACGATTATTACCAGTCATATTAATGCGGATTTTGATGCGATCGCATCAATGCTGGCTGCCCAGAAATTATATCCCGGTTCGGTTATTATTTTCCCCGGATCACAGGAAAAAAATTTACGGGATTTTTTTATCAGTTCCACAAGTTACCTGTTTAACATGGCAGACCCGGGTTATATAGACTTTTCTCAAACATCAAGACTCGTGATTGTGGACACCAGACAAAAAAGCAGATTGCCTCATGTCTCCAAGTTGCTCACTAAAAAAGATATTATAATCGATATTTATGATCATCATCCGGCCATGGAGGGGGATGTAACAGGTTCTTTTGAAATCACCAGGCAAACCGGTGCAACAACGACCATATTAAGCTCCCTGTTACAGGAAAAAAAGATTGTTCCCAGTCCTGAAGAGGCAACGATCATGGCTTTGGGGATATATGAAGATACAGGATTGTTTACATATTCCTCCACGACAAAGGAAGATCTTGAACAGGCGGCTTTTCTTTTATCATGCGGTGCCGATTTAAATACCATAGTCAGTTTTGTGGTTAAGGAAATTAAATCCGAACAGGTCACGTGGTTGAATGAATTGTTAAATGAAATGACCGCTCATAAAATAAGTGGGGTTGATATTCATATGTCTGTCATTTCTTCTCCCACATATATTACGGATCTGGCAACAATTGTTCAAAAAGTTGTCAGAATGGAAAACCTTGATATCTTTTTTGCCATTGTTTTAATGGATAATAAAATCAATATCATTGCAAGAAATCGTGTGCCAGAGGTTGATGTCGGCAAAATACTTTCCCGATTTGGCGGTGGTGGCCATTCTTATGCTGCGTCTGCCAAAGTTGATAACCAGACATTAGCACAGGTTGAAATGATGCTCATTGAACAGCTTCAAAAAGAAGTTAAAACCATTCAGATCGCAAAAAACCTGATGACGTCACCTGCCATCACCATTGAACCCCACGTTACCTGTAAAACAGCCGGTAATATGATGACACGATATAATATCAATACATTATTGGTTGTTGATAAAAAAAAGAATTCCTATGAAGGATATATTACACGACAGATAATAGAAAAAACATTGCATCACAAGCTGTCCCATCTTCCGGTAAAAGAATATATGAATTCCGAGGTCAGCTATATTTCTTCTGATGCTGAAGTCTCCCAAATTGAAAATATTATTATAGAAGGGAAGCACAGAATTCTGCCTGTTATCGATGATGGATGGATCAAAGGTGTTATTACCCGAACCGATTTGTTGAATTATTTAGTTCAGCATAACAAAGCACTCAAAAGGAATGAAACTGAACTGGGTATTAAAAAAAATGTCAAGAAAAGACAGATTGAAAACATTCTTTACCAACGACTTGATAAACGCATAAGACAACTTCTCCAAAACATCGGTAAAACAGGCGATGAGCTTGGACTCAATTTATTTGTTGTCGGAGGATTTGTAAGGGATCTGTTGCTGAACAGACAAATTGATGACATCGATATTGTTGTTGAAGGAGACGGTATTGAATTTGCCAAGGTCTATGCAAAAAAAGAAGGTTGCAGAATCAATACTCATAGAAAATTTGGCACGGCAGTTATTATTTTTCCTGATAATTTTAAAATTGATGTGGCTTCTGCCAGGTTGGAATATTATAAAACGCCGGCAGCTTTGCCTATTGTTGAAAAAAGTTCCATCAAACTTGACCTTGCACGAAGGGATTTTACAATCAATACCCTGGCGATCAGTCTTAATCCTGACAATTTTGGAACTATGGTAGACTATTTTGGTGCCAACAGGGATCTGAAAGACAAAACAATAAGAATCATTCATAATTTAAGCTTTGTTGAAGACCCCACACGTATTTTCAGAGCCATTAAATTTTCAAACCGGTTTGGGTTCAAAATCGGGAAAGTAACATCAAATTTAATTAATAATGCAATTAAAATAGATTGTTTTAAAAATTTAAGCGGTCTCCGGGTATTATCCGAACTAAAGCAAATCTTTGAAGAAGAAAATCCAATTCCGGCCATTAGAACAATGGAGTCATACGGTCTTGAAAAAGTTATTCATAAAAATCTGACTTTTATTCCAAATACATACCAACTGCTTGAGTCAGTCAATAAAATACTATCCTGGCACGATCTCTTATATATTGATGAGCAATATCCAAGGTGGTCGGTTTACTTTATGGCACTTTTGAACCGCTGTTCTTATAAAGTCTGTGAACAAATCTGCAACAGGCTTAAAGTACCCTTGAAAGAACGTAGCATTCTTTTAGAAAAGAGATATAAAGCTGAAAAACAACTTCATTTAATAGAAAACTCATTAAATCATACCAAGCAGGATCTGTACTGGGCGCTCATTAATTTTAAGACGGAATACATTTTATATATGATGGCCCTGGCAAAAGATGAAGAAATAAGAAAAGCTATCTCAAATTTTTATACGCATCAAAGAAGTATAAGGCCTTACATTAAGGGCAGAGATTTATTGAAAATCGGCTTACCATCCGGCCCTGTTTTTAGTACAGTACTCAATCAGGTCTTAAACGCTAAACTGGATGGGCAGTTGAAAACAAAGAAAGAAGAAATTAACTTTGCCACAGAATATGCTAAGAAAAACAAACTTATTGATTAAATCACGACTTTTTGTTAATCCCCTTTATTTAGTATTAAAAACAATTGATTTCAGGAATAGCTGAACATGAAAAATGCAGATTTTTTAACCGGAATCACCACCAGTGGAACCCCACACCTCGGTAATTATGTCGGTGCCATACGACCGGCAGTTGAAACCAGTAAAAACCCAAGGTTAGTATCTTATTATTTTCTTGCTGATTATCATTCTTTAATCAAAAATCATGACCCGAAGCTGAGAAAACAATCCGCACTTGAAATTGCAGCATCCTGGATTGCCTTGGGGCTGGACTATGACAACTGTGTATTTTACCGACAATCAGATATTCCCGAAATACCGGAATTGACATGGATCCTCACCTGCCTTACTGCCAAGGGATTGATGAACAGGGCTCACGCTTATAAAGCTACAGTGGCGGATAATGAAGAACAAGGGCACAAGGACTCTGACAAAGGAATAACCATGGGACTTTTTTCATATCCGGTTCTCATGGCTGCAGATATCCTGATGTTTAACGCCAGAAAAGTGCCTGTTGGCAAAGACCAGGTTCAGCATCTTGAAATGACAAGAGATATAGCGGCAAGATTTAATCATGTTTATAAAAAACTGTTTATTCTTCCCGAAGTCGTTGTGGATGAGACTTCTGCTGTTCTCGCAGGCCTTGATGGCCGTAAGATGAGCAAAAGTTATCATAATTATATTCCTCTGTTTGATACGCAAAAACGCCTTAGAAAACTGATTATGAAGATAAAAACCAATTCTCTGGGGCCGGATGAACCCAAGGATCCGGAAACCTGCACACTGTTCTCAATTTACAAGGCATTTGCATCTCAATCGGAAACAAAAGAAATGGCAGAACGTTACCGGCAGGGTATTGCATGGGGAACCATGAAACTGGAACTCTTTGAATATATTGATGAAATATTGAAAGCACCCAGAAAGCGGTATGAAGAGCTGATAAAAAATCCGTCTGATATTGATGAAATACTTAAAAAGGGTGCAATGAAAGCAAGAGAGTTTTCCGTACCCTTTCTTGAAAAAATAAGAGAAACCATCGGAATTCAGTCACTGGGTTAATCGTTTGATTTCTTTAGGGGTCAAATAACGCCATTCCCCTTCTTTTAAGTTCCCAAGGTTGATATTTGCCATCCTGATTCTTTTTAAAATATCAACCCTGTTTCCGGTTTTTCCAATCATTTTTCGAATCTGGCGGTTTCTTCCCTGTTTCAAAACAATGCTGAATTTATTTTTTGAAAGACGTTTCACTTTTGCTTTTCTGGTTTTAACCCCGTCAATCATCAACCCCTGTGCCATATTGTTCAACGCAGCTTCAGATATGGGATGAAGTGTTGTTACAATATACTCTTTTTCATGATTAAAAGAAGGGTGGGATAATTTATTATGGAGCTCTCCATCATTGGTCAGCAGCAAAAGTCCTTTGGAATCTTTATCAAGTCGACCCACAGGATATACCCTCTCATCAATATCGATCAGATCAAGAATAATCTTTGTTTTTTGCTGTGAACAGGATGTGACAACCCCTTGTGGTTTGTTCAAGGCAATGTATATTTTGGGTGATTCCTGTTTTAAAATAACCGGTTGACCATTAAAAAAAACCTTGTCATTTTCAGGATTAATCTTTGTCCCAAGTTCTGTGACAATCTGACGGTTTACTTTTACCCGGCCGTTTAATATGTGCTCTTCCGCTTTTCTCCTGGAACAAAGCCCGGCATGGGCCAGATATTTTTGAAGCCGCATGTTTAAGACCTGTATTCAGCATTAATTTTCACATAATCTTCGCTGAAGTCACAAAACAGAAAGTTGTCTGTCTCTTTCCCAAGATTCAAATCAAGTGTGATGGTGATTTCTTTCTTTTTCATGATTTGAGCTGTCTTTTTTTCAGCTTCTACCCCCAGCCATTTGCCTTTTAAAACCAATGGCTGGTCATCAAAAAAAAGATCCATCTTTTCCGGAACAACATGGGCTCCGGACCTGCCGGCTGCAGCCGTTATCCTTCCCCAGTTGGGATCTTCTCCGTAAACAGCTGTCTTCACCAGATTGGAATGGGCAATGGTTTCAGAGGCCTTGAATGCATCCTGCTTTGATTGAGCCCCTTTAACAATAATCTGAATAAGTTTGGTGGCGCCCTCCCCGTCTTTGACCACCATTTTAGCAAGTTCTAAACAGATTTTATCAAGCATGGTTTGAAATATTTTTTTAGGCTCAATATCAGTTATTTCCACTCCTGAAGTACCGTTTGCAAGGGCTAAAAGCGTATCATTGGTGCTGGTATCACCATCAACAGTAATCCGGTTAAAGGATTTTTCATTGGCTGCGCTTAAAGAGGTCTTTAAATCCTGAGTTGAAATTTTTACATCAGTACAAATGAATGCCAGCATGGTTGCCATATCAGGCCGGATCATGCCGGATCCTTTTGCAATTCCCATAATTGAAAATTTCTTGTCACCAATAACGCCGCTTTCTTTTGCAATCTTATAGTTTGTATCAGTGGTAAGAATGGCATTTGCAAAATCCTTCACATGATCGGCAGAAAGATGCGTGACAATATCCGGAACACCGGTTTCAAATTTATCCATGGGAAGATTGGCACCAATCACGCCAGTAGAAGACACCAGGACAAGATCTTCTAAAATACCAAGAGTTCTGCCAACCATCTTTGAACAGGTAATGGCATCTTCAATTCCTTTTTCCCCAGTAAAACAATTTGCATTGCCGCTGTTGACAAGAACCGCCTGGCATAAGCCCTTTTTAATTTTTTCTTTTCCAAGAATAACCGGTGCTGCAATGACTTTATTCCGTGTAAACAAGGCTGCTGCAACAGCAGGCTTTTCACTAAATATAAGCCCCAGATCTTTTCGACCATTCTTTTTAATCCCGGCCTTAATACCGGCAAATTTAAAGCCTTTCATAAAAACTGCTCCTAAAAATTGAAAAGATATTATACGTTGCCCTTTGAGTTGTGTAAATGATTTAAGTCAAATTCCCATGTTTCAAACATACCGGCAGGAGCAAAGGTAAAGCTTTGGCATTCTCAAAAATCAAATCATCCATGCTTTTTTCTATATAGAACCAGCAACTCCAGGTTTTCCCGGGCAAAGCTTCACCTTCATCCCTTCCTCTACACCAGGATACGATTAGAATCACGTTGTTATATTAAAGAGCTGAATATGGAAGAATGGGTTTGATTAAAATTGTCAAAAAATAAAGTTTACAGTCCGCTGCAACAAACAGGGTTAAGTTGGTTTAAATATTGATAATGCCGCAACATACTCTTACCTTCCCTCTTCAAGAAATTCCATAAGGGTTGTTGTTGCTTTTACCATACCTTTTAAGGGCTTAAATGGCTTAAATTGCTTGAACCTTTTGAAAGGTTTAAATTGCTTGAACCCCTTGAAGGGTTCAAATTGTGTGAAAACTGGAGAAGTTTGTGCAGTGAACCCCACTCTTTGACCTTGATGATTCCATAAAATTCCATCTTCAAACCATCCAAGGTGTTTACCATTGAAGCCGAAAATATCGTTTCCTTCATCAATATACGACAAAGGTTTACCATTGAATGAATAGATAGTATTCCCGTCGTTCCATGCAATATAAGCTTTTGGGGCGCCATTTTTCTCAAAAAGAGTCGTTTCCTCCTCTTGTGTTTCCATATCGCTGAATTGATTATTGGTAACACTTGTTACATCAAGGAATATAATATTTTCTTGGGCGTCAAAAGTACAAAAAATACGGACATTTTGCCCTCTAAGTGTATATATTCCTTCGTCTCTGGATTTGATTCTAGTTAGCAGGGGGGAGCTGAGAAACTCTTCTTTTTCTATGCTTGTAACGAAAGTAAACAGCCTGCTTACTTCTTTTTGCTGTGATTGTCCAAGTTGAGACATTGCTTGATTAAACTGTTGGGTGATCAGAGCTTTCATTGGATAACCTCCCCATACAGTTTTTTAAATGTTTCTGTTTCTTGTTCAAGTTGATCAATTTCCCCATTTTGAATTAGTTTTAAAGAACGTTTTGCAACACCCTCAGCAACTTTATTTCTTATGGCTGCCTCGTATTGTTTTGGCGTAAAGCCTTTAATCATATCACGATCATGCATGCTGATTTTAATTTGGTAAAGGGCTAAAAATATGGTTGAGATGAGAAGTATATAGAAAGAAACTTTTTGCGGAATTAAACTCCAAACGATTCCATTGGATACAGAAATTTCTACCACAAGAGAGCTGGCTGAAACACTCGCAACCCCCAAAAGAAGGAGTGGAAAAAATGCCCTAAACCAGGGATTTCTGAGAAAAAAAGTTTCCATGTAGTTCTGTCTTCTTTAACGCTTCAAACGATGCTCTATTGATTTTAAAACCTAACCATTTATTATCAGCTTAATTTTCCCTGATTAGTTTTAAAAAATATCAATATCAGGAAAAACATTTCTATTGAACTTTTTATTAAATAGCCTCGATCCAGATGAAATTACTCATATCAATAATTTTTCAATTATTCAACTAAAGCGGAAATATAATTGATTCTGAAAAGATCTGCCGGAATGTTCTTTATTGGAGAATAGCTGTAACAAGAAAAAATAATATTTTTTCAAAAATCTGAGTTCATTTGCTCAAATTCCTTAGATTACGTGCCGCGTTACACGCAGACAATCAATTTTCTAATATATAATCATCCATCCTGAATCTTAACTTCTTACCAAAAGTTAAGATTCAGATGTTCTGTTTTTGGAGAAAAGAAAA
>NZ_JAUWQB010000017.1 GCF_030611305.1 Desulfobacula sp.
CTTCATCATACCTCCTGCTATGCAGGAGGTCGGTGATTTTAACAATATTATTGTTTTTGCTCAAAATATTTTGCGAAAGGCGCATAAGATCCAGCCATTTATATGGCGTTCTTTTTAACGCTCGATAGTATAGGTTGAATCCATCAATATAAATATAAGTGTCCATAAAAAAAGCAGGGGGCCCTAAAGCCCCCGCACCATGGGTCGAAACCTCATGGGATGTTTTAAATTTTTTTTAGCATTTTCCAATGAAATAATCTTTTTGAATACTCCTGTCAAGAATTTTTAAAAATATTTTTTTATCAGCGTCCTTTTTTTTCTTAATTATTAATTTAATACTTTTTTTCATTTAAAACAATTTAAATAAAACTCGGCCCATATTCGGCAATAAATTGTCAAGATAATTATTTTAAGGTCTAAATTTGTAAAAAAGATTGATTTTTTCTGATTTGTTATTACAATAGTTATAACAAGGAGGGTTCTAATGTTAGAATTAAAAGTAAGAAAAATCGGCAATTCTCTTGGTTTGGTGCTTCCAAAAGAATCTTTGGCAAGATTGAAAGTCAAGGAGGGGGGGGTTCTTTATTTCACTGAGGCACAGGACGGAAGTTATCGTTTGACCGGATACAACGAGAATTTTTCCCGCCAGGTTTCAGAAGCTGAAAAAATAATGCGGCAGGATAAAGACCTTCTTCGTGAACTGTCAAAACGATGACATATAACTGGATCGAACTTGACACAGTTCTTGCGGTTCACGATATACAAATTGCAGAACATGGTGGTGCACCCGGCATAAGAGATATCGGTTTGATTGAGAGTGCACTGACCATACCCCGCAATCTACTGAGCTATGGTACTCCGGGTGTTGTGGAACTTGCAGCCGCATATGGTTTTGCTCTGACAAAAAATCATGGTTTTATTGATGGAAACAAACGAACTGCATATGTAGTAACCCGTCTTTTTTTGCGGTTACATGGTATGGATTTCAATATTGAGCCAATAGCAAGAGTATTTGCATTTGAAAAATTAGGTAAGGGTGATTATTCTGCCGAAGAGTTCACTCAATGGCTAAAAAGCAATAGTCAGAAAATAGAAGAATTTATGTAAGCACCCCTGAAATAGGGTTTAACCAGAATCGGTTAAACCCTTGATAATCTTGGTACCGGAGGCGAGACTTGAACTCGCAAGAGCTTAAAGCCCGGAGGATTTTGAGTCCTCTGCGTCTACCAATTCCACCACTCCGGCATGAATGGTTCTTTTTTAGGGGAAAATGTGAATTTTGTCAATGAAATTATGATGTCTCCGGATGTTAACCTGCCAGGATTTCGTTAATTCTGCGGGCTGAAACTTCTCCTTCTCTGATAATATTAATATTTAAAGCGGTAACATCTACGATTGTTGATCCTGCGCCTCCTTTTAGAACACCCGCGTTCAGGACCAGATCGGCATGGTCAATAATGGAGGGAACAAGCTGGTCGGTCTGGCTGCAGCCATTTTGGCCGGACAGATTAGCGCTGGTACCGGTAATGGGAAACCCGACAGATTCAACAAGGGCTTTTGCAACCGGATGCGCTGGAATTCTCACACCTATCTTTCCTGTACCGGCAGATAAAAGCTGTGGGATATTGTCTTTGGTTTCAAAGATAATGGTCAGGTTTCCGGGCCAGAACGCATCCATTAGTTTTTTGGCAGGTTTGGAAATTGTTGTGACAAGATCCGGCAGCATGGTCCTGTCAGGGAGGAGGATAAGAATCGGGTTGTTTAACGGCCGGTTTTTTAAGTGGAAAACTTTTTCCACGGCCTTTTTATTCAATGCATTGGCTGCAACCCCATAAAGGCATTTAGCCGGAAAGATTACCACTCCATTGTTCTGGATGATCTTTCCGGCTAAATCAATAATGTCAGATTCAGGATTTACAGGATCAATGCTGACTATTTTGGGGGACATCATACAAAAGATTGTGCCTTTTTATTGACTTTTTCTGCCATCTCCTGTTTAAAGGCCGAAAGTTTTTGGGCTATCAAAGGGTCTGAAACAGCAAGGATCTGGGCAGCAGAAATGCCTGCATTATAAGCACCGGATTTTCCAATAGCCATGGTTGATACCGGGATTCCCGGAGGCATCTGTACAGTTGCCAGCAAAGAATCCATCCCCTTGAGTGCGGATGAATCTATGGGCACCCCTAAAACGGGAAGGGTAGTATGAGCTGCCATGACACCTGCGAGATGTGCTGCATGACCCGCACCGCAGATGAGAACTTTTATCCCTTTTTCTTTTGCTTCAATGGCAAGTTTGGCTGCTCTTTCCGGGGTTCTGTGGGCAGAAGCAACTGTGACAGTGTAGGGGATATCAAATTTTTTCAGTATGGACAGTGCTTTTTCCATGACAGGAAAATCAGAGTCGCTTCCCATGATCACTCCCACCCGGGGGGGTATGGAAAGTCGTTTTAAAGCCTTTGCCCCGATATCTTTGCGATAGAAGTGTTTGTTAAATGAAATTTTTGCACAAGCTTCATATGCCCTGTCAATGGCTTCTTTCACACTGTCACCCAGAGATGTTACTCCCAGGACCCTGCCGCCTGAACTAACGACTTTATCGTCTTTTAATGCGGTTCCGGCATGAAAGACAACGGTATCTTTAACTTTGTTTGCTTCATCAAGGCCGAATATTTCTTCTCCTGTTTCATAGGAGCCGGGATAGCCGCCCGAAGAAATCACCACACACATGGCAGCTCTCGGGTCTATTTTTGTGGAATAATTGTGCAGAGTGCCGTCACAGCAGGCTTCCATCAAGGGCACCAGGTCATTTTCAAGTCTCATGAGAATGGGCTGGGTTTCAGGGTCCCCCATTCTTGTATTAAACTCAAGCACTTTTATCTGGTCTTTATCCACCATAAGACCTGCATAGAGGACACCTTTAAAAGGGGTACCTTCTTTGGCCATTCCCTCTACGGCCGGGATCATGACATCATTCATGGCTTTTTCGCGCAAGCTGTAATCCAGGACCGGTGCAGGAGAGTAAGCTCCCATACCGCCAGTATTAGGGCCTTCATCATTATCAAAAATTCTTTTGTGATCCTGGGACTCCGGCAGCGGCAGAATCGTCTTCCCATCTGTTAATGCGATAAAAGAGGCTTCTTCACCTTTAAGGCATTCTTCCACAACCACGATAGCGCCGGCATCTCCAAACGCATTGTCATTGATCATGGAATCAATGGCCTCATTTGCTTCCTCAAGGGTAGAACAGATGATGACCCCTTTACCGGCTGCAAGACCGTCTGCCTTGACCACACAGGGCGCCCCAAGGGCTTTGGCATAGGCTTTGGCTTTGCCGGTATCGGTGAATGCCTTTCCCATGGCACAAGGGATATTGTACTTAAACATATGCTGTTTTGAAAAATCTTTGCTGCCTTCAAGTCTTGCCGCAGCTTTACTGGGACCAAACACCTTTAACCCCATTTTCTCAAAAACATCTGCAATGCCGCTTACCAGTGGGCCTTCCGGACCGACAACCGTCAAATCGATTTCATTTTCTTTGGCAAAGGCAGCCAATGCATCAATATCTTCTGCACTTATGGGGACAGATTCCGCAAGTGTGTGTGTCCCTGCATTTCCCGGAGCACAGTATATTTTTTCCACCAAAGGACTTTTTGATATTTTCCATACCATTGTATGTTCACGACCACCACCACCAACGACTAGAATTTTCATGTTGATCTCCTTAATTTTTGTTTTGTATGTTCTTTGATTGACAGTTGGATGAGCTTGTCCATAAGTTCGGTAAAAGAGTACCCTGCCACCTGGGCAGACTGGGGGTAAAGACTGGTTGCCGTCATCCCCGGGATGGTATTGGTTTCAAGAACAGACAATTCATTGTTGCAAAGGATCAAGTCTGTTCTGGAATATCCTTTCAGAAAAAGGGCCTGATGCGCTTTGACGGCAAGTTCCTGGACTTTTTTTGTGGTATTTTCATCAATGCGGGCAGGGCAGATTTCCTCGGTTGCTCCGGCAACGTATTTTGCCGTGTAATCGAAAAATTCATGACCAACCCCCGGGATGATTTCGATGACCGGCAATGCTTCCAGTTCATCATTGCCCAGGACGCCACAGGTCAGTTCAATCCCCTTAATATATTTTTCAATAATAACGGTATCATCATGCTGAAAGCTTAATTTAATGGCATCTTTAAGATCTTCTGCCTCTTTGACAATGGTCATCCCCACACTTGATCCGGCGCAGGCCGGTTTCACTACCAGGGGAAGATCTAAGGCGTTCACAATTTTTGCCGGTTCGATTTTTTCATTCATTGACAATGAAAGATAGGAGGGTGTGGGAACCCCGGCACCGTTATAAAGTCTTTTGGCAACCAGTTTATTCATGGCCATCGCACTTCCCAAAACCCCTGCGCCCTGGTAGGGAATATCAAGCAGGTCCAAAAGCCCCTGAACCGTTCCATCTTCTCCAAAAGGACCATGCAGAATGATCAGGGCTGCATCAATCTTATCTGCATCAATGACAAGCTGTTTCAGATCTGTTTTTGGGTCATACGGGGCGATATCATACTTGTCCTTATTGAGAGCATCAAACACCTGTTTGCCGCTGTTAAGAGACACTTCCCTTTCCGAAGAGACGCCGCCGGATAAAAGAGCCAGCCTGATTTTTTTCATAGTAAACTCCTGTTTTATCCTTGAATAATGTTTTGTCTTGCTTTATCAAACTCTGCTCTGGTGATGAGATCCTTTTCAAAAAGTGCCGTCAGTTTAAGAATTTTCTGTTCTGTTTTGTCGATGTCATTTCCAATGAGGAGCCTGTCCGAAGGAGTTGAAAGGGGATGGTCAATGAGCAGCTGTTGATTCTCTTTTGCCGTTATTTTAAAGGACGCAAGCCCTCCTAGAATCCTGACTTCAAGTGTCTTGTCCCGAAATTCCGGCATGGAGAGGATATCTTTGATATCAGAAGAACGCTTACTCATCCTCCGATAGAAAATCCAGGCAATTGCCAGGACTAAAATGCCGATACAGCCCATTATCCAGGGCAGGTAATTATATATCCCCTTGAATAGAATAATGGTAACCCCGATACCTGCCAATAAAATAACATGTAACAGCAGGATGAAATAAGCTGTTAAAATATTTCGGAAAAGGCTGTCTTTATCGTTATTCCAAAAATTCATGACATTTTTTTAATAATATTGTTCCGGTAAGTGTCTGCCATCACGGGTGAACAGGGTCTGTCTCCCCTTATTGTGTTCAATTTGACAAAAAGGTAATTTAGTTTTTTTTGAATTTTCAGTCTTTCAGGAGAATCAATAATCGCTGCTTCAAGCAATTGTTCGGTTTGAGTGATCTTTTTCGTAAGTTCAACTTCCGGGGGGAGAAAACCAGAATTTTTTAATATTTTATGGGCAAGCCGAAACTCCTCCGGAATATGCTGGTCTTCAAACTTCAATGGTTTGCTGTTGCCTTCAAGATTATCAAATGCTCCATCTTTTTGAGCTTTTTTTATTCTTTCTTCAACAAGTGTTTCAAATCCCGGAATCATAAAATTTTATTTGCTCCTGAGAATATTTAATGGTCAAATATTGGGTTGCTAATTTTTAAAATTTTAATTTTATTAAACCCGTAACCGATTTGCAAGGGATATTTTCTTGACACCTATTAGGCAATGCTGTATCAAATATCATTTTAATTTAAAGAATTTATCAAGCGTTTAAGCATGAAATGCAATCAAAGAAATAGTTTTATTGTAAAATGAGCAAACAAAAAAATATCAGCCAGTTTAGAAATATCGGAATCATGGCCCACATTGATGCGGGTAAAACCACCGTAACGGAAAGGATCCTTTACTACACTGGAAAATCTTATAAAATTGGTGAAGTTCATGATGGTGAAGCTGTCATGGACTGGATGCAGGATGAACAGGATCGAGGGATAACCATCACCTCTGCTGTGACCACCTGTGAATGGAATAAATCTCTTATCCAGATCATCGATACTCCGGGGCATGTTGATTTTACCGTTGAGGTGGAAAGGGCGTTAAGGGTTCTGGATGGAGCCATTGGTGTTTTTTGTGCCGTGGGGGGTGTTGAACCACAAACTGAGACTGTCTGGAGACAGGCAGACAGATATTCGGTTCCCAGGCTGGTCTTTATTAACAAGATGGACAGAACCGGCGCGGATTTTTTTGGTGCTGTCAATTCCATAGCAGAAAAGCTTATGGCAAATCCTGTGATACTTCAATTGCCCATGGGCTCAGAAGACAATTTTACCGGGATCATCGATCTTGTCGACATGAAACAGATCACCTGGGATGATGAAACCCAGGGTGCTGAGTATTCAAAAGATGACATTACTTCTGAATTTGAAGAGATAGCTTACGAATACCGGGAAAAACTTCTTGAAGCCATCTCGGAACTCAACGATGAGATAATGGAGAAATATCTTTCAGAAGAGGATATTTCGGTTGGAGAAATCATCAAAGCCATCCGGGCTGCAACCATTTCAAGGCAGATCGTGCCGGTATTTTGCGGAAGCGCCCTTAAGAACAAGGGCATTCAACCATTACTCGATGCTATAGAGTTTTATTTGCCAAGCCCCCTGGATGTTCCTCCGATTAAAGGCATACATCCAGACACAAATGAAGAATTGGAATTTTTACCCCAAAAAAGCGGCCCGCTCGCAGCCTTGATTTTCAAAGTCTCCATGATTGAAGGAAGAAAGCTTTCTTTTGCCAGGATCTATTCCGGTAAACTTGAGGCAGGATCTGATGTGTTCAATCCCTTATTAAAGAAAAATGAAAAATTATCCAGAATTCTTCAAATGCATGCCAATAAGAGAACGCGGTTAAAAGAGGCGTCGGCAGGGGCTATTATCGGTATCGTCGGACTTAAGGATTCCGGAACCGGTGATACCTTATGTTCACAGGATTATCCTGTTTTTCTTGAAAAAATGGAATATGAGGACCCTGTAATTTCCATTGCAATTGAGCCTAAAACCCATGCTGACCAGGAAAAAATCAATGATGTGCTTGAAAAGTTCACCATCGAAGATCCGACTTTAAAGGTGAGCCGTGATGAAGAAACCGGCCAGACAATTTTATCAGGCATGGGTGAACTCCATCTTGAGATTATTATTTCAAGGATGCTAAAAGAGTTTAAAACCAATGTCAATGTGGGGAATCCCCAGGTTGTTTACAGGGAAGTGGTTACCTCCAAATCAAGAGGCCATGCTGTTTTTGAAAGAGAAATTTCAGGGAAGGCGCATTTTGCAAATGTCAGTATCTGTCTTGAGCCTTTAAATCGGGGCGATGGGGTTACATTTAATTGTAAAGTGGGAAATGACCAGATCCCTGAACAATATATTCCAGGCATTGAAAATGGAATTCGGGAGAGTCTTGAAGGCGGATATCTTAAAGGATATCCCCTGGTTGATGTTGCCATAGTGATCGAAGATGGCAGATTTGATGATCGAAGCTCTGAACTTGCCTTCTCCGTTTGTGCATCCATGGCATGTAAGGATGCTTTGGAAAACGCCTCTTTAGGTCTTCTTGAACCGATTATGGAAGTTGAGATTTTTGTTCCGGATACTTACATGGGCGATGCCATATCCGATTTGAATGCAAGGGGCGGAAAGGTGGCATCCATCAATCCGAAAGCGGGTATCCAGATTGTAAAAGCCGTGGTCCCTTTGTCTAAAATGTTCGGGTATTCCACAGCACTTCGATCTGCCAGCCAGGGCAGAGGAACTTTTACCATGCAGTTTTCGCGCTTTGACAGGGTTTAGTTTTTAATATTCTTTGTAGATTGTTTTTTTAATCGAGCTAAAAGTTCTTTTGCTTTTTTTATTTTACTTTCATCCTTTAATTTGTCTAACGCCTTATTTAAATGAATAATGGCAGTTTTATTATTATTGATTTCAGCATAATAGACCCCAAGATAATAATGGGAAAGGTCTTGTTTTTTTTCAAGCGACATAATATTTGCCAGGTTGTAGTAGGCTTTTGGATATAAGGATGGCGTTTTGCTTACAACGGTATTGAAAAGATTTTTGGCTTTTGTCAGGTTTCTTAACTCAAGGTGTGCACTTGCCTGATGAAATCTGGCCATCAAACCCATGACCGGATCTGATTCAATTCCTTGAAGGACGTTGAGTGCTTTTTCGGGCTCACCATTCAGCAGATATATCCTGCCCATTTCAAGAAGTACCATTGGATCGAAAATGTTAATGGAGAGAGCTTTTTTCAGATGCGATATGGCTTTTTCTCTCATTAATTTTCTGGCATAAATAAGGCCCATTCCATAATGGATGGCAGCAGCGTTAGCAGTGTCAGCGTTTGAAGGATTGCCTTCCAGCTTTGTGGTCAATTGATTAAATGTGGGTTCAATGTCTGCATAAAGTCCTAAAAGTCTGTATTTTACCATATCAAACCTGAAATCTTCATCGCATTTTATCTTATTCTCCGAAGGGATGTAGCCTGCGAGAATCGTTTCAACATGGGCAATTCGGTTCCCGGTTCCGGGATGGGTCTTAACATAGTCGGGGATTCCTTCCACGCCCCGGTAATCCGCCGCCCTGATTTTCATCAAACCGGACAAGAGCCCTTCTGGTGCAAAACAGCTCCTTTTTAAAAACATAATTCCTTTTTCGTCAGCTTCTGTTTCATTTTCCCTTGTGAATGTAAGCATGGCTGTCTGACCCACGGCCATTGTGCCCGTGATGATTGCCGCTCCGGCATCGCCACCTGATTTGCTGCCGATGATGGCACCGGCCAGCATTCCTGCCAGGCTTCCGATGTTGATAAATTTTGCACGATCAATGGATTCAGATACATGACGACTTGCGGCATGGGCAATTTCATGTCCGATGATTCCTGCCAGTTCATCAATGGAATCAAGGGCTGTAATCAATCCCCGATAGGCAAAAATATTGGCACCCGGACTTGCAAACGCATTAAAAACATCATCGTCCACAATGTAAAATGAATAATCAAACGGCTGGAGGGGCAGAAAAGAGAGGATATGATTGCCAACCTGTGTAATCATATGACTGGCAATAGGATCATTCAATATCATCTGTTTTTCATGTATCATTTTCATGAATTTTTTGGCGACTTTTCTTTCTTCCGGGATAGATATGGCAAAGCTGCTGTTTGAGGAAAATGAAAAGAAAAAGACCAGGCTGAGAAAGATAAAAAAATATTTGGAAGATTTCATAAAATTATTATCAATAAAACCGAATAAAAAGTCAAAGAGTTTGTTACCTTTCGCCACGTTTATAAGGCTCTGCCAGCATGGCAGGGGCATTTAATTTTCTTGGATCTTTTAAACTGATCAACAAAAGAATAAAGAGCGTTGCGATATAGGGGAGCATGGCCAGAAAGCTGGGTGAAATTCCCAGGGGCTGCAGCAAATACTGAACCACAAAAAAGCCGCCAAACAGGAATGCCGCCCATATGGCTCGCCCGGGGTTCCACAGGGCAAAAATGGTCAGAGCAATGGCAATCCAACCTCTTCCCGCAGTCATCCCCTCTATCCATGATTTTGAATATGAAATGGAAAGATGGGCGCCTGCCAGGGCTGAAAATCCGCCTCCAATGATAACACTTAAATATCTGAGTCTGGATACACTCACCCCTTGAGCTTCAGCGGCTTTTGGGTTTTCTCCCGTTGATCTGATCTGTATCCCCAGACGGGTTCTCTCAAGGAAAAACCAGGAGGCAAAAGCAAGAATTATGGCAAGATAGAAAAACGGACCCTGTGTGAACAGAATTTTTCCAAGCCAGGGAATATCCGATAACCAGGGAATGACCAAATCTTCCATTTTGATTGAAAGGGGTTTGCCCACATAGGGTTTGCCGAGCATACCGGAAAGCCCTAAGCCTAACATGGTCAATGCAAGACCGGAGACAACCTGATTGGCCTGCAAGGTTATAGATGCAAAGGCATGGATGATGGAAAACGCCATGCCCGCGGCTATGGCAGCAAAAACACCCAGCCAGGGCTGGCCGGTTGTCATGGTGACGATAAAGGCTACAACAGCTCCAATTGCCATTACGCCTTCAATGCCCAGGTTAAGGATGCCGGATCTTTCACAAATCACTTCACCTGTTGTAGCAAGAAGTAAAGGGGTTCCCGCAACCATAGCTCTATGAAGTGTTAAAACAATAATATCTTCCATCTATTGCATCCTTATCTGTCTGAAAATTGGATGGTGATTTTATGGTTTAAAAAATAATCACCCATAATTAAAAATATCAACAACGTGCCGTTCACAATTTCAACTGTGGCAGCAGGCAGTCCCAAAGATATCTGTATGGCATCGCCGCCCACCAGTATCCCGGCAAAAAAGATTCCTGAAATCACAGTATAGAGCGGATTTAATTTGGCAAGCCATGCGACAATGATGGCGGTGAATCCATACCCCGAAGATATTGAAGCGGGATAGCCAAGATAGTGATGGATGCCTGCCAGTTCGCCGACACCGGCAAAACCTGCAAGCCCACCGCTGATGGCCATGAGGATCAAGCCTGTTTTTAGAAAATTTATCCCTGCATATTTACCGGCATCCGGGTTTTCACCCACCACCCTTGCTTCATATCCGAAGCGCGTTTTATAAATGATCACACAAAGCACAATGGCACAGATGAGTGCCAGAATCAATGTGACATAGTGAATTCGGGAACCGGGGATCAAGCCTAAAATGGCAGGATCGGGAAGATTATCTGTTCCGGGAAACCCGAACCGTGTTTTCCCTTTCCAGGGTCCTACAATGAGCATGGTTAAAAATTCAGCACAGATATAGTTGAGCATTAAAGTGGAAATCACTTCATTAATAGAGTATTTGATTTTCAGAATGGCGGGTATGATTCCCCACAATGCGCCGCCGACAAAGCCTGCAAGAAAAATTAAGGGGACTATGATATATGACGGCAAAGCCCCTCCAAAGGTCAGCCCCGTCCAGGTAGCAAAAATTGCTCCCATTAACATCTGGCCTTCCGCACCGATGTTCCAGAATTTTGCTCTGAAAGCAAGGGTCAGCCCAGTGCCGATCAGGATCAAAGGAATGGCTTTGGTAATGGTTTCCTTAATCCCATAAAAGGAACCAAATGATCCTGAAAAGATTTCAGTGATTGCATAAATGGGATTAACTCCTGCAATCAGGAAAATAATACTGATCATCACAAGCGCTGCCAAAAGGGAGAGAATATTGGTCATGAAGGATCTCAGGGTGGTTATATTATATCGGTCTGTCGTTTTGATTTTTATCATCATTTTTTTCCCATTGAATCAGGCCCTTTTTGATCCAGCCATCATCAGACCGATATCAGAAAACCGTTTGTCGTCTGAATCAAGAATTGCCATGAATTCACCATCAAAAACAACAGCAATCCGGTCACAAAGTTCAAATATTTCTTCAAGATCTTCAGAAAACAAAAGCACGGTGCTTCCTTTTTTCCTAAGTTCCAAAAGATGTTTTCTTAAGAATTCCGTTGCCCCGACATCCAGCCCGTATGTGGGGTGAGACGCCACAAGAAGCTGTGGCTGCTCACTGATTTCTCTTCCAAGTATGAGTTTTTGAATGTTCCCGCCGGAAAGGTTCCTGATCTGGTTATTAATGGAATGGGTGGAAACTTTAAATTTATTAACAATGGTTTTCGTGTGATTTTTTACCTGATTGTATTTCAGGAAATAGCGCTTGGAAAATTTTTTTAAGTGGTGTTGTTTTAAGATGGCATTATCATATAAGAAAAGGCCCGGAGCGATTCCAAACCGGATTCTTTCTTCCGGTACATGGGAAACCCCATTGTCATAAATATGTCTTGGGGACTTGTTGGTGATGTCCTGGCCATTTATGTTTATTTTTCCCGATGAGATGGGCCTGATGCCGGTAATGGCCTCTGCAAGCTCGCGCTGTCCATTACCTGAAACCCCTGCGATACCGAAAATTTCATTTTCAAAAAGTTCAAATGAGATGTTTTTAAGAGCCAAAAGACCTTTGTCACCGATAACATTGATGTTTTCAACTGATAGGATTTTTTTGCCTTTGTTCAGTTTCTCCCTGCTGATATTAAAGACAACATCCCTGCCCACCATCATCCGGGCCAGGGATTTTTTATCGATATCTTTTGTGTGAGAGCTTCCCACAATTTTTCCTTTTTGAAGCACCATGACCCGGTCACAGATCTCCATGATTTCATCAAGCTTGTGGGAAATAAAAATAATCATGTGGCCCTTGGCCTTCATCTCCCTCAGTATGGAAATCAGTTCTTCTATTTCCTGGGGAGTCAGAACAGAGGTGGGTTCATCAAGAATCAGAAGATCGGCACCATTTAAAAGTGCTTTAATGATTTCTACCCGCTGCTGTTCCCCGGCTGAAAGCTGCCAGATCTTTTTGTCAGGATCAATATGAAAATCGAATTTTTTAGAAAATTGTTTAATTTTATCCCTGATTTTTATTTTGGGAAAGAAAAACGGCGTATCTTTATAGCCTAATGCAATATTTTCAATGACAGAATGATTCTGTACAAGCATGAAGTGCTGATGAACCATTCCGATGCCAAAGTTAATGGATTCAACAGGATTATTAATCCGAACGCTTTTACCGTTGATTTTGATATGGCCGGAATCGGGTTGGTAAAGTCCATACAGGATATTCATCAATGTGGTTTTTCCGGCTCCGTTTTCGCCCAAAAGTCCTACAATTTCACCTGGTTCAACGCAAAGATTAATATCCTGGCTGGCAGGGATACCGTGAAATGATTTTGAGATTGCTTGCATTTCAAGGCGTTGTATTTTTTTCATAATGTTCTTTGGAAAAACCGGGTAAAAAAAGCCGGGAGAGCTTATCCCGGCTTTTTTTATGTAATTGTAATTTTATTAATTAGGAATGGAGCCTTCAACATTATCCACATAATACATAATGCTGATAAGGTCATCTTTTGAGGCTTTTTCATTAGGCTTTATTTTCAGGTTGCCCTTATTATCGCTGATAGGACCTGTAAACGGATCAAATACATCAACACCCTGTTTCATTTGCTCATATCGTTTTACAACAAGATCATAGGCAGAAATTTTACCAAATTCCTTTGTATCAATCATCGCAGCCTTTAATTCTTTTACAAACTTGGGATTGATGATGTCGGTTTCACTACCGCCAAGGATGGCTGCTTTTTCTTTGGCAAGCCACCAGAGATCTTTATTCGTCCAGGTTTTATTATAAATATCTCCAAGGATCTTGGCATACATTCCACCCCAGTTCATGAGCTGTCCTGAAACAACAGAATCAACCCCATAAGGCTGCATGGCAGAATAATGGCTGAAGGTATAAATCTGTTTGCCTTTTTCCGAATGGCTTTGTCCTACTTCAATGACTGAGGGAGTATCTTCGGTAAAGGCAAGGGCATCACAGCCTTCTGCAATCAAAGCTTCAGCAGCTTCTTTTGCTTTATCCGGGCCATACCAGGCATAAATCCATTTTATATTGAGTTTGGCCGCAGGGTTTGCAGCTTTAATTCCAAGGGCATAGGCATCAATATGGCGAACCAGTTCAGGGATTGGGAAAGCTGCCACATAACCGATCTTGTTTGTCTTGGTCAATGCGCCTGCCATAATTCCGTTCAGGTAATACATCTGGTAAAGATCGCCAAAATAAGTTCCCACATTATCAGATCGCTTGAATCCTGAACAATGCATGAAAAGCTTATCGGGATATCGGGTGCCGGCATTAATGGTTTCGTCCATGAATCCAAAACTTGTGGTGAAAACCACATCGCATTTTTGCTGTTGAATAAGCCGGTCAATGATTCTTGCACAGTCTGCGTCAGCAACAGATTCTACAAAAATAGTTTCCAGCCAGGGAAATTTTTTTTCTGCATACTTTCTTCCCAGATCATGGGCATGGGTAAATCCATAATCGCCAACAGGACCGACATAAATAAAACCGGCCTTGAGTTTTTTGTCGCTGGCAAAGGCAGTTGTAGAAAATCCAATAAAAAACATAGAACACATTAACACCAATATCATCCACTTTTTCATTCCTTTCCACTCCTTATATTAAGTTGATTAAAATTCTAAGGATAATACGATAATTAGGTGTTTGCAGTCAACAATTAGATTTTGAAATGTTAGATTTTGAAACTGGATGTTTGCCATAAGGGTCAAAAAAGGATCTCATTTTTAAATATTTTCACAAACCCGTTGATTGGGCAACGCAACCCACCCGTGGAGATCCGGGGTGTCTTATCCTTCCTAGTGCCTGAATAATTTTTGAAAGTTCACAAAGATCTTCCATTGGACGGCAAAAACTCACTCGTTCCTCGCTCAAACAATTTGCCATCTTAACCATTCCAGATCTTTGGAACTTTGTCAAAAATCACAGGCAAACCGGGCGAACAAGACACCCCGGATCTCTTTGATACCTTACACTCCCCGCCAGCCTTGATAATTCCATTGATGGTTTTATCACTCATTGCCGGGATTAGACCCTAAAAAACAGGTGCCTGGATTTGGAATATGACTTTACATAGTTTTTCTGGTATGTCAGGGTGATTTGAACCAAATATTAAAAATAAATTCAAAAATCATATTGGATATTTTGATATTGTATTATAAAGAAAATATATAGGGTTAATATGCAGAATTTTTTCTGCTTAATATAAATGTTAGCATTCACAAATAAGGAACATGAAAATGAAAACTCTACTTACTTTAATCATCATCTTTTCTTTATCTGGTTGCGCTTACAGTATATCTGATATCAATATATCAAATTCAGATCCAATTTGTGTCCGAGAATGTGCGGCTACTTATTCTTCTTGTGTTTCAGGCGGGCCGCAAATAGGGGCAAAAACTGAAACATTAAGGGCATGTAGAGAATCGTATAGCGTTTGTGTTAGCACATGCCCACCTAAATAGAATATAATAAAAAGGAGACGGAAATGGATTACAATTACCCATTCACATCAATAGACGAACAAACTAAACGCATTGTTTTCAATAAAGATCAAGGGGAACGTATGCGGCCTGACGGATCAATATAGGTGGCTGGTCCGTTGAGTTCGGCATTTGCGGGAGGGAAAAACATGGTCCGAGCGGGAGTCAAATCCGAAATATCATTATCCGCCGGAGAATGGCTTATCCTCGATATTGGTTTTGCGAACAAATCAAATAGTTGTGGGTTGCGTATAAACCAGGAATCTTCGGTCGATCTTCAATTTAATGATGCGAAAGAAAGAATATGCTGTTTCATAACCAACAGCACGAAGCCAGTAAATTTGGTAATAGAAGCACCTTTATCGGTCGCCTTTGATTCAAAAGGTAATCCGAAAGGACGTGCAGTCGAAAAACAAGGGAGCAAAACACGTTACTGGTACACAGGGCCTGGTTGTAGCGTTATGGTTGCTGCGCTGTATCTTGTTAAGGCAATTACCGAAATACCAACAAATGCTGAAATTAGGTTATTTGAAGGCTTTGTTACATTTAAAAAAAAGGGTAAAAAAAGTATTCATTCAAGAGATGTTGAGCTATTGAGTGAGGTTATTAAAAATCCAAACCAATATTCTGAGGCAATCATCGAGCCTGAAGCGTTGAAAATGACCTCGTCAGATACATTGAAGAGCGCATTCCTGGTTGCTGGAATTGATGCAGGTATTCCACCACTCATCATGAGAAACGGCTAAAGCTGCGTCAGCCGACGCAAAAAGCCGCACGGCTGACACGGTGACAGCCTTTTCCTACTTCTTATTTGGCGGTTCAAAGTGGAGTCCCGCGTTGTGGGCTGTATTTGCGCTACTTGCAGTATGGATTGTTGTAATGAATGTACTTCACGATGCGGGGCAAAAAGGTCGAGCTTCATACGAGTGCTGAAAGTTGGAAATCGGTTTCCTCATGGTCGTAGCATTGATAGTCTTAGGTGCTTGGTCTAGACCGTTCTGGCGCATGGAAAATTTTGAATCTGTTATGGTTTGTCACAGGCTGATTGCCTTACGGGAGCATATGGATCTTTGCTTACACGTTTTGATTACCGCAGCGGTTAAGCCGCCATGGTGTTTGAGCGAAGAATGAGCGAGTTCATGGCGGTCAGCGAAGATAAGCTTAAAACGTGTTGCAATGTCCATCCAGCGGATGTAGGGCAATCAGCCTGGAATATAACTATATGAAATTATAGATTGTAAGTAGCCTGTGGCGGGTTAGGGGATATTTTTTATGTCAAATATCCAGTTTTGAAAAAATCAATATTCTTTTTTATAAAATAAATTTATATAGTGGAAGGAATTATTTTTTTATCGACAGAGCTTATAAAATATGGTTGAATGAATGTTTTTAAAACAAGTATGGTTTTAAATGTTACGGGAAAATAATGAGTAATATTAAAGAAATTTTAAACAAATCATCTGTCTTCAATTCTCTTGGGGAAGATGATATTCAAAGACTGGAACCACTTTTTGAGAAACGGGAAATACACCCGGGAGACATCATTGCAAAGGCTGAGGATACCGCACAATTCTTTTTTTTATTAAACAAAGGTACTATCTTGCTTGCCATGGAAGAAGGCAGATCAGTTGTTCTTAACACACCCGGGGATTTCATCGGACTGGAATTGTTGTCTGCCAGAGGTGTCTATAAAACGACCATGACTGTTCTTGAAAATGGAAGTGTTTTTGTTGTACCAAGACAGGATTTTCTATCCGTTATTCAGGAAGATTCATCTGCTGCAGCGGTTATTATGACGTCCTGGCAGGAATATCTTGACAAAACAGCATCATTTGCAAAAAATATTGAAGACTTAAGTCTTCCGGAACATTTTTAATGGAGGTAGACGTTTGTACGGATTAGAAGCAATCAATGCCAACAATGGGTGGGCTATTTCCGTTGTCGGAGTATCAATCGTATTTTCAGGTCTTGTCATGCTTTCCCTTGTGATCTCACAGCTTCATAAGGTATTAGCTTTGTGGGAAGATCCTTCAAAGATTAAAGCACTCTTTAAAGCAAAACAATCCGAAGATCAGTCAGACAAACTACAGGAAAAGGAAATAGTCGATCAGGCAGTTTTTACGGAAAGCCAAAAAGAGGTTGTAAGGCAATTCGGCCTTCTTATAAGAACCATGGAAGACCATTTTTCATTGCCAAGACTGCTCCATCTTGCCCAAATCAGTGATTTAAAAAATCCTCATTCAAATCTTAATAACCTTCTCGAAACAAAGATAATTATCCCCGATGGCTCAGGTTTTTTTACATGGGAAAAAGAGACGTTTGACAAAGCCATTTTATAATAGAATAGATTTCTTAAAAAAAATGACAAGTAAAAGGAAATAAAATGGATGCGTTATTTATAGAGTTTTATCACAACACAGGGTTTTATCTGTGGGATTACCGTTACCTTATCATGATTGTTGTAGGGTTGGTGTTTATCTATCTTGGAATTGCCAAAGATTATGAACCCTTGCTCCTGGTTCCCATTGGATTTGGTATCCTCATGGGAAATATTCCCGTATTCCAGGGACTGGGTTTAAGTATTTATGAAGACAATTCAGTTCTCCATTATTTATATTTCGGTGTGACACAAGGGATATATCCGCCCCTTATTTTTCTTGGCATAGGGGCTATGACAGATTTTTCCACCCTTTTGGCAAGGCCGATTCTAATGCTTTTAGGGGCTGCTGCTCAGACTGGTATTTTTATAACATTTCTGGGCGCACTGGCCCTTGGGTTTGCCCCGAACGAAGCATCTTCCATTGGAATTATCGGTGGAGCTGATGGTCCGACCGCCATTTTCCTTACGGCAAAACTGGCACCCCACTTGATCGGTCCCATTGCCGTGGCAGCCTATTCATACATGGCGCTGGTTCCTGTTATTCAGCCTCCGATTATGAGGCTTTTGACTTCCAGAAAAGAGCGTTTGATACGAATGGAAGAACCCAGGGAAGTTACAAAAAGAGAAAAAATAATTTTCCCCATTGTTGCATTCCTCCTCTGCTGTTTTCTGGCCCCTGCTGCCCTGCCATTGCTTGGAATGCTCTGTTTCGGCAATCTCTTAAAAGAGGCTGTTGTAACGGAAAGACTTGCCCAGACCGCAAGAAATGCCCTCATTGATACCGCAACCATACTATTGGGGATTACAGTTGGTGCAAGCACCCAGGGAGATATTTTTCTTGTACCAAGTTCGGTTGGAATCTTTGCTCTTGGTGCACTCTCATTCAGTATTGCCACAGCATCCGGGGTTCTTTTTGCCAAGGTCATGAATCTGTTTTTAAAGACAAAGATCAATCCGCTTTTAGGGGCAGCTGGTGTGTCTGCTGTGCCGGATTCAGCCCGTGTTGTCCAGATGGTCGGTCAGAAAGAAGATCCCACCAATTTTTTATTGATGCATGCCATGGCGCCCAATGTGTCCGGTGTTATCGGATCAGCTATCGCCGCTGGTGTATTATGGAGTTTGATGGCTTAAGTTAAATTTAATAGTTACCTGAATATATAAAAAGGCAAAATTGAAGGTGGATGGATAGTGTCAGAAAAGCCAAGAGAAATTATTATATCAAAAGAAGATGCCGTTTTCTGGATGGATAAAAATGGTGACTGGCATAATGAACACGGAAAGTTTGAGCATCCTAAAATCATAAAATATTTTAACGCATCTATAAAAAAAGATAAAAATGGGTATTATATCCATCAGGTGACGGATGAGTATGATGAAAAAGTATATTTTTCTTATGAAGACACAGCTCTTTTTGTTTTTGATATAAAAGTGAATAAAAATATCATCCTTACATTAAATAACAACGACACAATAAAATTTGATCCGAAACAACTTTTTACCAGGGATGACAACCTCTACATTCAAACCTCTGAGCACCAGGTTAAGTTTAAAGATCGCGCGCTTTTAAAAATTTCAAAGTTTATGGAAGAAAAGCATGGGCAGCTGCTTTTTAAATTGGAAGGCAAGACCTATCCTGTTCAATAGCCATATGGCTAAAGTTTTATTGGAAATGCTGGCGCCAGCAATATCCGGAAGCCCGATAATGGCCGACATAGTCATTGGAAGGGGTTAAACTAAATGATTACAGTGGCTCGCCAATTTTCTGAAACTCTCAAGGAAATCGGTGTTCGATATGTTTTCGGGGTCCCAAGTGGCAGCATGATTGACTATATTGAGGCTATCCGTGAAACAGGGAAGATTGATTTCATACTCGTCAGTCATGAGGCCAGTGCCGGTTTTATGGCATATGTCTGTGGCAGGCTGACCGGTATTCCCGGCGCCTGTTTTGCCACTTTTGGCCCAGGCGCGACAAATCTTTCAACCGGTGTGGGAGGAGCACTGCTTGACCGGTTTCCGCTGCTGGCCTTTACAGATGAAATGCCGGAAGAAAAACGGTATCGTACTGTCCAGATGAATATCGACCATCAGGCATTATTTAAGCCGATTACAAAATGGACGACCCGTTTAAAGGCCGGCAGGGTCAGGGAAACACTTTTAGAGGCTGCCAGGGTTGCCGGTTCCGGAATACCCGGCCCGGTGCATATTGGGATTCCTTCGGATATCAGCAACAAAAAGAGCGAAGAAGACCACATACAATTAAAGCCGCTTCCAAGAATCAAATCGGCAGAACCATCTGTGATACAAACAATGAAGGAGATGTTTTCCAGGGCCTGTAAACCTTTGATTGTTCTGGGGATTACAGCTGTACAGGCAGATGTAAAGCCCTTGATACATGAGTTGATAGAAAAATTTCGACTGCCTGTCATTTTGACCCCAATGGCCAAAGGAATGGTTTCAGAAGATCACCCGTTATATGCCGGTGTCCTGAATCATGCACTTGCAAATATTGTCGGCCAGACGCACCAGCAGGCAGATCTGATCCTTGGTATTGGGTATGATCCTGTTGAAGTGAATTATGAAGACTGGGTCCCTGATGCTCCCATCATTCATCTTAATACTGTTCCGGCGGATCTTGATACCGATTCCCATACGATTGCCGCAGACGTTGTCGGGGATATAAAAATCTCACTTCAAGCGCTTATGACCGTTTCTCATTTGAACAATAAATGGGATATGGATGCGTTGCTGAAGCAAAAACAAAAAATGTTTGCAATTCTGAAATCCCGCGAGGGTTCATTCGGTCCCCTGACTGTGCTTGAAGGATTGAGAAAAATACTTCCGGATGACGGTATCATGACCTGTGACGTCGGTGCCCATCTTCATTTGATCGGACAACAATGGCGGACACCGGAACCCGGATGCCTGCTGATGACAAATGGATGGTCTTCAATGGGATTTGCCATACCGGCAGCAATTGCTGCAAAATTATGTCATCCTGAGAAAAAAGTCGTATGTGTCGTGGGGGATGGCGGTTTTTTAATGACGGCAGGAGAAGTGGCAACCGCTCAGAGGCTGAATTTACAAATTGTAATTATACTCTTATCGGATCAGGAGCTTTCACTGATTCGGATTAAACAAAAAAAGAAAAATTATCAGTGCGGGTATGGTACCCTGCTTTCTGAAAAGGATCATCCAGAGTCAGATTTTTTTCTTGGTGTTCCCATTTTAAACGTTTCGGATCAGACGGCCTATAAAACAGCATTGCAAAAAGCACTTTCCTGTTCTGGACCAGTGATTGTCAAGGCTGCAATAAATAGCTCGGAATATGATGATTTGGTGCTTAAATGATCAGCCGTTCAAATTATTTTTTATATGAAAGTGTATTTAATTTGACCAGATTATATTCCCGTTTTCCAAGGCCTATTTTCTGGGCATAGTCAAGCTGATGCTCCCAGTCAACAGAGGGGTAAAGACCTCTGAACTTGTCTTCTCCAGGGTTTAGATTTGTTTTAAGAACAGTGCCGGGCAAAGCTTTTTGCTGGTTGACAAGGTCAGCGCTTGCCTGGTCAATGGCAACAGGATCACTTGATGCGAGAACGCCTACATTATTCACAATGGGGGATTCGCTGTAAGGCAGGCAATCACATTTGGGTGAAATATCTGTAATAAAATTGATGAAAAAAGCTTTTTTTTCTTTGTTTTTAAGGACCCCAAGATTGTATTCCATCATTTTTTCAAGAAAAATTGGAACCGTCTGATTCCAGTTGATATTCACGGATTCGGTCGGGCACCGGACAATGCATTCAGCACATCCGATGCATTTGTTTTTATCAATATAGGCTTTTTTTTCTTCAAGATAAATGGCCCCTGCAGGACAATGTTTTTCACATTCGGCGCACCCGATACAGGTTTTTCTTTTTATTTTCGGGCTGACATTGGAATGCTGGTCGAGTTTCCCTCTTCTGGAGGCACATCCCATGCCAAGGTTTTTCAGAGTACCGCCAAACCCTGAGAGTTCATGGCCTTTAAAATGGGCCACAGAAACCAATGCATCCGCATCAATGATCTCAGAACCGATATAAACATGTTTGCAGTTTTTCTGGTCCACTTTAATTTTTGTTTCGCTCTTTCCCCTTAGTCCATCGGCAATAATAATGGGCGTGGCATCCATTGAGGAATATGAGAATCCGTTTTCAATGGCCGTATGAATATGGGATACACTGTTGGATCGTGTACCCACATAGAGGGTATTGGCGTCGGTGAGAAAAGGGCCGGCCTTATATTTTTTTATGGTCTGGATGATTGTTCTGATAAATACAGGACGGATATAGGCGGTATTGCCCTGTTCACCAAAATGGATCTTTACGGCGGTCAGATCGTTTTCGTTTAAAATGTTTTCAATCCCTGCTTTTTCAACAAGTCTTGAAAGTTTCTGGGGAAGGTTTTCCTTTGAAGTGGCCTCTAAATCCATAAAAAAAACATCAGTAGTCATTCTTTTCTCCTAACAGAGTTGATTACAATATTAAAAATACTAAAATACGTTAATCTGTTGAGAATTACAATACACAGATGCGGCTGGATCGCTTATGTCATGGTTTGCAACAGCCTGAAGAGTGTTCTTCTGGCAAGTATGTCACCTGAAATAACACCGACCGCTTTATCTTCCTCGACAATGGGCATGGCTGAAATTTCATGGTTCTCCAGCTTCCGGATGCAGTCAATGATGGTGGCATCTGGATTGTTTGTAATCACATCTGCGGTCATGATCTTGGTCAACGGAGAATCCATGGGCAGTTTTGATGCCATGGCTTTGGTAATGTCCCAGTTGGTCACGATGCCGATGAGCTTGCCTTTTTCAGACACGACGTTGACGATGGGAACCTGGGCATCTACCAGTAATTTGGCAGCATCGGTCACGCTTTTATCCACACCGATGGTGGGGGCTTCTTCCATGATATCCCTGGCTGTCCTTGATTTTTCCATGGATGCGATTCGCTGAACACTGATTTGTTCTGCAATTTCACAGGGCAGGCTGTCTGCATCCTTGCAAAGGCCGTTAATCAGTTCTCCCATATTTCGGCGGATGACCGTTTCAAGTTTTTCAACAGCTGCTTTCCTTCGATTATTCGCAAGGCTTTCGAAATCATCCTGGTTTTTTTCAAGCCAGGATTCAATGGCGTTGGGATTTCCTAGAAGGTCTTTGGGAATCAGCAAATGATTCGGTGTCGGAATAATCCTTTCATGGGCAGCATAGATGACCCCGCCTGAGTTTACCAGATAGTCTGTTGCAATCAGCACACCTTTGTCCCTGTAAACAAAGCGTTCCATTCGTCGGCGCTCAGCTTTTCTTTCCGGATTCGGAGAATAGGTGTTTGCCCCTTCAACAATGATCTGCCAGGTTCCCATCCTGTCCGTGGTCATGGATGGGTTTGAGGCGGCATCCACATCCAGGTAGTTGAACACGGGCGATGCCGGAACCAGACAGAATGCGGATTCGGTTAGAAGGTTGTTGGAAGAGTTGGAAAAGACCATGTTTTTTAATTCAGGATGATCCTCGTGCATGATTTGATCATGAAAATATTTTTGAGTCACGGTACCAAACTCTTTCCACATATCAAAGAGCTGTTTCCAGGGGAGCCCGTCCGAATTCAAAAGATAGCCGTTTACATCACTGATCCCTTTGATAATAGGGCAGTTTTCAGGATCATACTCATGAAAAATTCTTCCCACGTGGGCACCCACAGCCCCAAATCCCTGGATGAGAATGTCCAGCTCAGAGGGTTTGGGAATGACCATATTTTTAAACTGGGGTAGTTGCTTTAATTTGGGTAGATGTTCGAGCAGGGCCTTGGTGGCTACCACAATACCATTGGCGGCACCGCCAAGTTCATCAATCCTGTTGCCGCCCATGTCAGCCGGTTTTGATACGACATTGTTCAGGCCGTTTTCAATGGCAAAGGTTTTCATATCCGCATCATTAGTCCCCACATCCGGACCCGGAATATAGATTTTTTTGTATCGTTTTAAAAGCTGACCAAATCCCTTTATGACTTCATACCGGTCTTTTTCACAAAGATTTTCATTCCTGACGATACCGGATTTTCCACCGCCAAAGGGAAGATCGGCGGCGGCATTTTTAAGGGTCATACCCCTTGCAAGGTTATGGATAATATCCGGGGTGATATCCGGCAGCATCCTTGTGCCGCCCATTGACGGCTGTCCCATGGCAAGGTTGTCCACCACAAGGAATCCGCCGATTTCCACAGGGCTGTCCTCATTCCACATACAGGATACCAGCCTTGGCCCCAGGCGGTCTACTTTTATGCCTAGACGTTGGAGACGATCAACATCCAGGGGACCGAATTCAAGAAATCTCAAAGGACCGTCCTTGATCAGGCGGTTTTTCCAGATACTTTCTGGCAGGGCATCGTGCAAAAATTGATGCATTCTTGACGGAATCATTTTCCCATTTCCTTATACTTAAGATTAATGCAGGTTTTTCGCTGCAATGACACCGGTACCGGACTTGATTAATGCCTGTGCTGTCAAGTTGACGGAATGATGCTTGTCAAGATAATTGGTTTGAAGGGCTTCCATCAGATCATTATCCAGAACTTCTTTTTTTGTTAAAAAGTATTCAAGAATGTTAGACGGATGCTCTCTTTTTTCCTCTACATCAATTTCTCCGCCTTCATGTTTTGCAGAAATATTGGGGACTTCTTTGGCAATTTCAATGAGTTCATCTCTGCGGTTGTATGGTTGATTTACAATGGACTGATAGGTTTCCGTAATATGGTGCTCAAAGCGAACCTGTTTTTCAAGGCCCAATTGTTTCCTGATGACATTTGCCTGTCGGATGGTCTCATTGTTTACTGAATTGGAAAGGTTGAAACCCACAAGGGATGTGGTGCCGTCTTCCCGTGCAAAGAGTCTGGCCGTCATGAGTGTCCACATGATAAAGTATGGATTGTCATTGCCTACAAATACGGAGATTTTAAATTCAATGTCCACGCCAAGTCTGTGCATCATGTATCCTAAAAGAATGGTGCCGGAATTTACGTTCAATACCTGCTTAATACCGTAGCCAGTATAGTAGTTGAGATATTCTTCAGCCCATTTTATGGGATAGTCATTGGGCTGCCCGATTCCACCAAAATACCCGGTAATGGTGCCAGGGCCGCCAAGATGAACGTTGCTGCCATCGGTTCCGCGGGTATCAAGGGATTCCACATATGTGGCACCGATGATCTGCATGGCAAGGGCGGTGGCCATGATATCGCCGTTATCTTCGACCTGCTCGGCCATGTTTCTGACCCGGATAATCCGGCCCGGCATGAGTTCTTTTTTCTCAATGGCCTGTCTGGCCTGGGCCATCAGCCAAGGGAAAAACTGCATGGCGCTGGCTTCAAGTGTTACGGCATTGGTCGAATCAACAGATGAGGCATCGCCATCCTTTCCCAGGATATTTTTGCAATAGTCATCCATTGAAATAAATGCTTTCTTGTCCCTTTGTTCCATCAGCCATTCAAGGTCGGCAACATAGGGGGAATTCATTTCTTTAAGGCGTTGCATCAGGGTTTCAGGATTCCTGGCCTGTGCTGCTTTTTCGTTAATGGCCCTGGCACCGCCAAATTTTTCAATCAGGTCACAAAGTTCTTCCACTTGTTTGTTGCCAGGATTTGTGATGAGTTGATTAACAATATCGAGATCTTTTGCTTCAATTTTAAGCATTTCTTTAAGGTTAGCCATGGCAATTCCTTTTTTTAGGTCTTTATTTTTTCATTAGTGCCAGAAATTTTTCTTTTTCGCCTTCAATCATGTGGTAACAATGCTGGTCTTCCGGGAATTTGCCTTCACGAACATCTGTACAATAGGCTTTCATGGCATCTGTGATGATGGTAGCAACATCGCAATATTTTTTAACAAATTTCGGAGTGAATGCCTGGAACTGACCAATGAGGTCGCTGACAATCAAAAGCTGCCCGTCACAGTCTTTTCCCGCACCAATTGAGAATACCGGAATGGTAAGTGTTTTGGCAATATATTGAGCTACTTCCGGGGGAACTGCTTCTACCAGAAGCATCTGAGCCCCGGCCACCTGAACAGCCAGGGCATCTTCAACAACCAGGGCGGCATCTTTGGCTGTCCTGCCCTGGGCTTTGTGGCCGCCCAGCGCTCCGGAACTCTGGGGTGTGAGACCGATATGCCCTATAACAACAATCCCTGCTTCTATGATGGCCTTGATTCTTGAGGCCACCCGAGTGCCGCCTTCAAGTTTGATGGCATCTACGTCAGCTTCCTTAAGGAAACGGCCGGCGTTTTTTACGGCATCTTCATCAGAAGTCTGGTAACTCATAAAAGGCATGTCGCCAATAATGAATGTGTTGGGCGCACCACGTCGAACAGCATCACTATGAACAATACATTGATCCATGGTAACAGGAACCGTGCCTTTGTATCCATAGACACACATGCCAAGGGAATCACCCACAAGAATCATATCAAGCCCTGCTGCTTCTGCAAACTGGGCAGTAGGAAAGTCATAGGATGTCAACCAGGTGACTTTTTCACCCTTTCTCTTCATTTTATAAAAATCATGGATTGCTTTTTTCTTAGCCATTTTATTCTCCTTTTTGTATTATTCGTGAGTTTGTTTAAGCTAAGCTGCATCAATGGGCCATCCCTGGTCGGGTTTGACTTCTGCGTATACAATAAATGTTTCGATTTTTCCCATCCCGGGAATGGTGGCAAGCTTTTCCTTGACCAGATTGCCCAGGTCGCTAATGTCCGGGGCAACAACATGCAAAAGGTAATCAAACCGCCCGGTAATATGGTAGCAGGCACGGACATAGGGAATCATTTTGATTTTATTTTCCAACAGCACAATATCTTTTACCTGGTGCCGGTCAAGGGAAATGCAGGCAAACCCCTGGGCTTTCAGCCCCAGCTTTTCAGGGTCCATTACTGCCCGGTATCCTTTAAGAATTCCCTTGTCTTCAAGTTTTTTGACCCGGTCCAGCATGGTGGAGGGTGCAAGCCCCACCTCTTTAGCAAGCTCACTATTTTTTTTTCGCCCGTCCTGTTGCAATGCTTTTAAAGTATGCCTGTCAATGCTGTCCATGGGGTCTCCAAAATTAAATTCGATAATTTATTATTTATACCGAATAAAATTGTAATGTCAAGTGGAAAAATAAATAAATTTTTGAGATTATTTAAAAACTACCGAATTTTATTCGATAAACAATTAACTGCCTTTCGTGGTCGGGCCTGGTATAGAAACTTGACTTTAAGGTCTTAATTTTATTAATCTGAATTATTAAAAGAAAGAACATTAACTTTTTACAATAAGTATAAGGAAAGATTATGGGTAAGAATGTAGTTGAAAAAATTGATGATCAGGTGAAAATAAAGACCCTTCTTATGAGTGTGTCTGACAAATCCGGCCTGGAGTCCTTTATTCCGGGACTGGTTGAGTTGAATCCGGATATTTTGATTCTGTCAACCGGCGGGACATATAGTAAAATAAAAGAGATTCTGGGTGGAAGGGCAGATTCCTGCTTAGAACAGGTATCTGAATATACGGGCCAGCCAGAAACCCAGGGAGGGCTTGTCAAAACTCTTGATTTTAAAATATACCTTGGTCTGTTGACGGAAACTTATAATGATGCCCATCAGGAGGATTTAAAAAGAACCGATGCCCGCGCCATTGACATGGTCGTGGTGAACCTTTATCCCTTTAGTGAAACCATTGCCAGAGAGGGGGTGAGCCTGGAAGATGCCAGGGGGAATATTGATATAGGCGGCCCGACCATGATCCGGGCGTCTGCCAAAAATTTTATCCGGGTGGCATCGGTGGTTGATCCTTCCACATATCCTTCCATACTGGAAAAACTTAAGGCCAATGATGGCTCTTTATCCCTTGAGGACAGGTTTGGGCTTGCCCAAAAAGCATTTGAGCACACTGCAGTCTATGATAGAACCATCAGCCGTTATCTTGCTGCAAAATCGATAAATGACGTTAAATCATGCTATAAATCAGGAGAATAAGCCATGTCCAAAGATCTCAAAGAGATGTACAAAACAATTATGGATGATCATTTTACCCCGCAGATGGAAGTTTCTTTTGTTGACGGGGATAAAAGACAGACCCTTTTTTATGAAAAGGTTTCATGGGTGATTGACGGGGTGAACAAGGGGTTAAGATATGGTGAAAATCCCGGACAGGAAGCAGCGCTTTACAGGCTTGTCAACGGCAACCTTGCCCTTGGTGATGCCCGAACCATTACCTCTGGAAAATATCTGGTGTCTGATATTGAACTGCTTCAATCGGGCAAGCATCCGGGAAAAACCAATCTTACCGATGCTGACAACGCCTTGAACATTTTAAGATATTTTACCGATACCCCATGCGCCGTGATTGTCAAACATAACAATCCTTGTGGGGCTGCAAGGGCGCAAAGCCTCGAACAAGCCTATCACAAAGCATATATGGCGGACCGTGTGGCAGCCTTTGGTGGGTGCATTGCCCTGAATAAAGCAGTGGATATTGCTACGGCCCAGGCCATCGCCAATCAGTATGCAGAAGTTGTGGTGGCACCGGAATTCGAAGATGGGGTCATCGATATATTGGGTGCCAGGAAAAATTTAAGAGTGATCCGGATTAATAATATTGATAAGCTCCAAAGCTTTATCGGTGAACGGGTGATTGATTTTAAAACTCTGATGGACGGCGGTATGGTGACTCAATGGTCTTTTGTTCCCCAAACCCTGTCTGAAAAGGATTTGGTTGTGGCTTCAACCGAGTATAAGGGGGAAGCATACAAGGTTGACCGTGAACCCACAAGCCGGGAATATGAAGACATGCTGTTCGGATGGCTGGTGGAATCCGGCATTACATCCAATTCAGTGATCTATGTGAAAGACAATGTCACCGTAGGGATCGGAACCGGCGAGCAGGACAGGGTAGGAGTGGCGGAAATTGCTGTGGACAAGGCTTTTCGGAAACTCGCTGACAGATACTGCTTTGACAGATATGAGCTTTCCTTTGCCGATCTGACGGATACGGATAAGAGGGAGCAAATTGAAAATGATGTAAAAGAAGTCAAAGGCGGTCTTATTGGATCTACCATGGTGTCTGATGCGTTTTTTCCCTTCAGGGACGGTATTGATGTGGGGCTCCGTCAGGGGGTTAAAGCCGTGGTTCAGCCCGGCGGCTCTATGAACGATTACCAGTCCATTGAAGCATGTAATGAAAATAATGCAACAATGGTCTATACGGGGCAGAGAAGTTTTAAACATTAAAATTTTTTTATACAAATAAAGAGAGCTGGTCTCTCCTGGCGTCAGCATGCTGGATGGTGACCTGGATGATATCTCCGTATTTGAGTTTGATACCGCTTGGGGGAAGTTTTGCTTCAAACATGAATTCCTTGATCAGCACATTATAGTGATCCCTGTAACAATCAAGAACCAGGGCTTCATAGGTGCTTCCCCGCATGGATTCCAGGTACTTGATAATCCAGTATCGCTTTCTTGATGCCTGTACCCTGCCGGCATTGGCAATGGTCAATGAAATGGATTGGAGAATATTTTCAAGTTCAGCCTTGGAGTAAGCTTTGCGATATCCGAAAATGGCCTTTATCTGCCGCTGTGTAAGAAGGTCATGATACCTTCTGATGGGGGATGTAGCGGTAGCATATGCTTTGACTCCCAAGCCCGAATGGATTTCCGGATCTGTTCCGATCATGGCACGGCTCAATTGCTTTCTTTGCATGAAATTCAAGGTTAAAGAGGTTTCAATGCCTTTGAACAGCCTTTGTTTGGGGGGTGGTTGGGATCTGAAAACAGCAGGCATATTGTTATTTGCAAGAAACTCAGCCATCAGGGAATTGGCAAAGATCATCATTTCAGAAACCAGCATGCGTGCCGGGTTTTCTCTGTCAATTTTTAAATATCCGATCTCCTGATTTTCCTCAAGCCATACATTCACTTCCGGCAGGGTGATCTGAATAGCACCAGCCTTGAGTCTTTTTTCCCGTAATAGTGTCGCAATTTTATAGAGAGTGGTAATGGGGTCATTCTTTCCATTTAAAAGATTTGCCTCAGTATAGCTCATCTGCGTATGGACTTTGATGATACTGGGGACAATATCGTATTCCATAATTTTAAAAAATCGGTTCATTTTAATGATGGTACTGATGCCCGGTCTTATTTCGTTTTCTTTCAGGCTGCAAAGATCCTCGGAAAGATTAGGCGGTATCATGGGCAGCTTATCATCAGGCATGTAAATGGAACTGGCCCGATTCCTTGCCGCAAGATCAATGGGGTCATCGGATTTAACATATGCACTAACATCAATAATATGTATTCCAAGCGTATATCCGGTTTCCGTATTCTCAAGGCTTATAGCATCATCAAAATCAAGTGTAGATTGCCCGTCAATGGTGATCAAGGGGATATTTGTCAAGTCCTTTCTTAACGGGTCATCAAAAAAGTTAGTCTGGGTGCTTGACAGCTTTTTTTCCTGTTCCAGCACATCGGAAGAAAAGTCAGTGGGAATTTGCATGGCCAAAAGATTGGTATTTTCATTTTGATCCCAGATCTCCGCCTTTACAAATACATTAAACAATTGTTCAGGTGAATTTAGAGGTGATTTTTTGATAATATTTTTGGCAACCGGGCAGGAATCAGAATCATTGCCAAACAGATAATAGGATTTTAAAACATCAATAATATCCGGATCAATCGTAGTGTTGCTGCCGTTTTTATTATTCAAAACATCGTTGATCCAGACAGCGCCTTTTTGGATCTGAATTTCCCTTTTCTCAGCCGCTTTGATTTGTCTTTTTCGGGCTTTAACCTGTTCGGGCGTGTAAGGGGCAAAAATTATCTTGTTGAATTTAAAATAGAGTCTGTCATAAAAAAAAGCCCGGATAACCGCTGCTTCATGGTCCGAAGTCAGGGGGGGGTCAAAGCAGAAAAGGGTCATGGTTTCGATATCAATGTCTTCAGACTCTTCATGAAGAATTTCCCATAATTCCTTAATGTTTATGGCCTTGGAAAGTTCTTTTCGGTTTTGCGTGAGCTGTTTTAGCTGGGTAACGATGGAGTCCCTGGAAACAGAAGTGTCAAGGCATATCTGTGATACGTGAGACAATCGGTTTTCAGAAAAATTAACTTCCCGATTATTCTCATTAAGTAATCTTAATTTGCCTTTTTTTTCCTGTAATATAACAGCAGAAATAATTTTCTGCTGGTCAATATACTCTACAATATTCCCTTTAATCATGGTTCCGACAATAACAGGAAGGGGGTGTGTTGTCAAATGAACAAGAGGCATGAAAATCTTGTAAATTAAAGGGAAATACGATAGAATGATTTTATGGGAAACAAAGAGAATAAAGAGAATAAAGAGAATAAAGACTTAAAAAAACAAAACAAAAATGATCTGCCGATTTTTGATTCTGATCATGATTTTTTAAAGGCATTTGAAAAAAAGAATGAGATAAAGACAGACAAAAAAAAAATTCAAACAAACAAGCATGGGGTGCAGGTGTTGGATACTCTGTCTGATAACCGAAATTTCATAGAAAATAGAGGCAAAGAAGATTTTGCTGAGCTGTTGGAGGAATCTTTTAAAAACGGGGAAGTAAAACCTGCAAAGAAAACATCATCCATGCCTGTAAAAAAAAGACTAAAGCGGTATCCGCCTGTTGAAGTTGAGCTGGACCTGCATGGTTACAACGCCATTGGCGCCCAAGTCAAAACCAGATCGTTTATCCACTCTTGCAAACATCAGGGGTTTTTTACATTAAGAATTATTGTCGGAAAAGGGCTTCATTCCGATCTTGGAGCGGTATTGCCTGATGTCGTTGAAGATGTATGCAAAGAAATGAAAAAACAGAATCTGGTTATCTGGTATGAATGGGATAAAAAAAAGAAATCTAAAAGTGGTGCTGTGATTGTTTATTTAAAACAATTTGAACGCTTTGAATGATCATTTTTTTCTGAGCTGATACTTTTTGACTGCCTGATTGTGCTCCTGGATGGTTTTTGAAAATTGATGGGTGGTATCTTTTTTAGAAACAAAAAACAAATATTCGGTTTGAGCAGGATACAAGGCTGCCTGTAATGACTTGGCCCCGGGGTTTGAAATGGGACCCATGGGAAGCCCCTTGATTTGATAGGTATTATAAGGGGTTAGCATTTTAAGGTGTTTCCGTTTAATGTTGCCATCAAAATTTTTGATGCCGTATATGACGGTGGGGTCACTTTCCAGGCGCATGTTTTTTCCCAGGCGGTTATGAAAAACAGAAGAGATCAAGGGTCTTTCCGAAGCATCTCCCGTCTCTTTTTCAATAATGGATGCAAGGGTCACAATATCATGGACAGAAAAGCCGAGAGTTTTTGCCCGGGCCTTCCATTTTTCAGTGAAAATAATTTTAAAATGTCCAACCATAGTGGTAATGATATCCTCACAGGAAGTATGCTTTGGGAAAAAATAGGTGTCAGGAAAAAGATAACCTTCCAGGGAGGTTGATTTAATTCCTAAGGAGATGATAAAGGATCTGTCTTGGCAAAGATCTATAAATCTTGTTTTGTTGCAGAGATCTGTCTTTTCAACCAATGCGGCAACTTCTCTGATATTCATTCCTTCCGGAATAGTCATCCTGTACAATTTTACTTTGCCTTTTAAAAGAATCTCAAGGATGTGCTCCGGAGATTTTGATGCAGACAGAAGATATTCTCCCGCCTGAAGTTTTTTCTCTGCCTTTTTCATTTTTGTGAATAATGTAAAATATGTCTTATTTGATATAATGGATTTTTTTTCAAGGTTTTTTGCAATAATCGTAAGGTTTTGACCGGGTTTGATGGTAAAAATCTTTTCAACGGCAGCAGTGCTTGCGGGTTCTTTAATAAAGGATTTTATATCAAGATAAAAGAAAAATCCTCCTGTAAAAAGAAAGATAAAAAGAACAAATGTTAAAATTTTCATGTTGTTTCTTGGCATATTGTCTTGGGACGCATAAACGGACAAAGGGTATCCTGTACGATACCCTTTATCCGTTATACTGTTCTAAATTACTATTTTAAGGTCAGTTCGCCTTTGCTATTGGAAAACCTGTATCCGGGTTATAGCAGAGCCTACAGCAGTTCAGGCATCTTTCAGCTTCTTTATGGGCCGCATCTTCCGGCAGAACAAGATCAACCTCAATCATTGAATCAAGCCTTTGATCAACAGGAATTTCCGGCATTTTGGCCCGTGCTGTTTTTTTAAGGCCAGGAACTTTTGTGAAAATGGATTCAGGAATCCTCTTTTTTTGTAAAGAATCTTTTACCGGTTCCACCGGTTCTCCTTTTAAGAACAGATCAATGGACCGGGCAGAACGCCTTCCGCTGCCGATGGCATCTACAACAAGAGCCGGCCCAGTAGCAGAATCCCCGGCCGTAAAAATATAGGGTATGGAAGCCTGCAGGATTGCCGGGTCATTATCAATGGTATTCCATCTTGTCAGTTCCAGTTCCGTCATTCTTGGATGGGGGTCCTGATCTTTAAATGAGGCATCCGGAGACTGACCAATGGCCGAGATGACCATTTCCACATCAAGAAGGGTTTCTGAGCCTTCAATGGGTACGGGACGTCGTCTGCCGCTGGCATCGGGTTCACCCAGTTCCATTTTAAGGTATTCGAGCTGGGCCACTTTGCCGTTGTCATCGGCGATGACTTGAGTGGGGGCAGCCAGGAAAACAAATTCAACGCCTTCTTCTTCTGATGCGACAATCTCAACTTCATTGGCCGGCATCTCGTTTCTGGTTCTTCTGTAAACAATGTATACTTTTTCAAGACCAAGCCTTAAAAGAGTTCTTACACAGTCAATTGCACTGTTCCCGCCCCCTACTACAGCTGCAGTTCTCCCCAGCTTTATTTTTTCACCCCTGGAAAATCTCTGGAGAAAATCAATTCCTTTAAAACAACCATCGAGATCCTCTCCTTCAATGCCAAGGGAATAATCTTCCCAGGCACCCACACCCAGTAATACGGCTTCATAGCCCGAGGCCATCAAGGATCCAAGCCCGAAATCAACACCAAATCTAACATTACAAAAAGCCTTGATTCCAAGGTCAAGAATCCCCTGGATTTCCCAGTCAAGAACCTTTTTGGGAAGCCTGTACTCAGGGATACCGTATCTGATAATGCCGCCAAGCTTTGGCATGGCCTCAAAGATATCCACCTGATGTCCTATCCTTCGAAGGAAGAATGCACAGGATAGCCCGGCAGGCCCGCCACCGATCACAGCCACTTTTTTGCCTGTATCCGGTGCACATTTAATGGGGATCCTGGAACCTGAATTCATTTCATAATCAGCAACAAAGCGTTTGAGCTGGTTAATGGAAACCGCTTCTTCTTCAATACCTCTTCTGCACTCATCTTCACAAGGATGGGGACAGACCCTGCCACAGGCAAGGGGTAAAGGGTTTCTCATGCGGATGGTCTGGACAGCTTCTTTATATTTGCCTTCCCTGAGCTGGTTGATATATCTGGGTATATTGATTTCAGCAGGACAGGTCTGGGCACAGGGTGCCAGAGCATCCTGTGTCTGATTAAACTTCATGAGTTGTTCGGAAAGGGTTGTTACCTTTATAATATCTTTTGGGCAGGCCAGCTGGCAGGCACCACAGCCCACGCATTTATCATCATCCACAACAGGATAGCCGTTGGGTCCAATTTCAAGAGCATCAAATTGACATGCTTTGACACAATCGCCAAGACCCATACATCCCACACCACAAACCCGTTTGCCGCCAAATACAGCAGCCATGGCTTTACAGGAGGAAATTCCCATATAGTGGTATTTATCATCGGCACGATTTCCGCCTTCACAAATATTATAGGATAACGGGCTTTCAGCTGCGCCTGCATCTACACCCATTATTTTTGCAACTGCTTCCACCCCTTCCTGGTTTGATATAACACATACAGAAGGTTGCGCTAGGCCATTTACAACTGCTTCGGCAGCAGCTGAGCATCCGGCATATCCGCAACCACCGCAGTTTGCGGCGGCAAGGTTGTTTTCCACCTGTGCAATTCTCGGGTCTTCATATACATAAAAGACCTTGGATGAAAGGCTGAGTACAATACCGCATACAGCACCAATGCCTAACATAAACAATAAAGCTGGGATCATAATTTCACCTTATATTTTTGAACTTCCTCTTTATTTTTTAAACCATTCCTTTAAAAGACATAAATGTCAAAGCAATAATGCCTGCAGTCACAAGACCGATGGATGTATCCTGCAAGGGTTTTGGAACTCTGGCCAGGTTAACTCTTTCCCTGATGCTGGCAAAGAGTACGAGAGCAAGCCCAAACCCGATAGCGTATGCCGTGGCAGAGACAACTGCTTGAACAAAGGTATATTCTTCGTTAATATTGATCAGGCAGACACCCATAACTGCGCAATTGGTGGTGATGAGCGGCAAAAAAATTCCCAGTCCGGCATAAAGCCCTGGAATACTTTTTTTCAAAAACATTTCCACAAACTGAACCAGGGACGCAATTACCAGGATAAAGGAAACCGTACGCAAATACTCAACGTCAAGCGCTTTTAACAGGTAAGTATCCACCATCCACGTGAGAGTGCCGGCCATAACAAGGACAAAGACAACGGCCATTGCCATGCCCACGGCAGTCTCCATTTTCTTGGATGTGCCAAGGAACGGACAACAACCGAGGAACTGGGCAAGGAGAATGTTATTGATAAAGATACAGCTTATTGCAAGGACGAATAAATCACCCATATTATTATCTCCTTTTTATTTTTTACCAATGAGGTTCATCAAACAGAGCATGAGTCCAAGACCGACAAAAGCACCGGGTGCCTCAATCATGAATTTGAACGGAAGAAAGTTTCCTCCCATTTCAAAAATAGGAACTCCACCCCAGACGGTAATTGTTCCATTACCTAAAAATTCTCTGACTGCACCCAGGGAAGCAAGGGATAACGTAAATCCCATACCGATACCCAGCCCGTCAGCAATGGACATGACAGGACTGTTCTTGCTGGCAAAGGCTTCTGCCCGGCCAAGAACGATACAGTTCACAACAATCAAGGGGATGAAAATACCCAGTTTCAGGAACAATTCATATGTATAAGCCTGCATCATCAGCTCCACAATGGTAACAAAGGTGGCTATGATGACTATGAAACAGGCGATTCTGACTTTTGACGGAATAACATTTCTAAGAAGAGATATTAAAAGATTGGAAAAAACCAGAACAAAGGTGGTTGCAACACCCATCCCGATTCCGTTTTCAACTGATTTTGTAACCGCAAGGACCGGGCAAAGTCCTAAAACCAGCCTGAAAGGAGGTATCTCAGCCCAGAGTCCTTTTGTAAATTCTTTTGCTAAGGATTGTGCCATATTTTTTTCTCCTAAAATATTTTGCCTTATTTCATCTGCTTGACAATTTCAGGTTTTAGTTTCTGATAAATTTCTTTTGCCTGGGCTGCAGCAACACTAACTCCTTTTGAGGTAATGGTTGCACCGGACATGGCATCAATAACGCCGCCGCCATTTTTGAGGGCAAAATTTGTGTCCATTTTAAGGCCTGAAAATTGAGAGACAAAGGAAAGGTCTTCTTTGGCCCTTGATCCGATGCCCGGGGTTTCAGCATGGGTGGTCACCCTTACATCCACAATTTCGTCGGTATCCAGGTTGATGCCCACCATAAGTCCGATAGGACCACCATAAGCGCCTCCTTTTGTTTCAAAGGCAATTGCTTTTGAACCATCTGAAAGCTTACCCGGGAAAATCTGCAATTCAATATCATCAGTCTTTATTGTAAATCTTTCTGCCAGAGGATCATTGGTGGCTTCCGGAAATATATCTTGAATAGCAGGCGCTTTCTGAAATTTTAAAACCTGATTTTCAATTTGTACCTCGGTTCCTGATTTTACTACAGCAAGCAGGCCGCCTGAAACAGCTGTCAATACTGTTAAAACCACAACCATACTAATCATTTCACGCATTGTTTACTCCCTTTCCCAAAGCTTTTGGTCTAATTGTGTCGACTAGGGGGTTCACAAGGTTCACTAACAGGATCGCCAAAACAGTACCATCGGCATAAGCTCCGATGTTTCTCATCAGGATGATCATTACAGCAGCAAAAAATCCGTAAATAAACATGGGAATCCTGTTTGCCGGAGAGGATGAATTCTCAGTGGCAAGAAAGAATGCTCCAAAGAGTGTATATCCTGAAAAAAGATGGAGCATGGGTCCTGCATAGGTATCCGGGTTTGCCATGCTGAACGCCAGGGCAGTTACAATGATACCTGCAATAAATGAAACCGGAATTTCCCACCGGATATATCCCCTTAAGATCAGGTAGATACCACCGATAATAAGGCCAAGCCCAAAGGTGGAACCAATAGCGCCCACCTGTTTGCCCATGATAAGATCACCTATAGGAAATAGACCTGCGACCTCATAGGCTCCCTGGAACTTAAGGGCAGCCAGCGGTGCAAGGGCGGTAAAATCGAATTCATAATTAATATAGGCAGTATCGAAATCAAAAAAGACCTTCCAGGAAAGCATTAAAAAGGCCATTCCCACAAGGGCCGGGTTAAACGGGTTGGCTCCGATACCACCGAAAATCATTTTACCGATAACCACTGCAACAAAAGTTCCGGTAATGACAAGCCACCATGGGGATGTGGCCGGAAGCATCATACCGAAAACAAGTCCGATAACGGCAGAATCCAGATCACCGATAGAGATCTTCTTTTTGGATATGATATTTAATATAAGCTCCCAGACCATTGCACTGGAAAGAGATAGTGCAAGCACACCAACTGCTGGTGCGCCGAACTGAATAATACCAAAAATGACTGCCGGGAGGGTGGCAATCATTATATTCAGATTCATTTTAAAAAGACTATCTCCATCATGCCAGAAAGGTGCGTGGGATACTGTTAATTTGTTATTATTCATTGGCAGTCTCCATTCTAAACCTCTGCTCTAAGTTTTAAAATCTCATGTTTTCCAAGCCGGATATATTGGAATAACGGTATCTTTGCAGTACAGACGTATGCGCAGAGACCACATTCAATACAAGACTCAAGATCATATTTATCAGCAGCCTCTTCATACTGGTCAGCTTCAAGGTATCGTACCAGAAGATTCACAGGGACATTTGCAGGGCAGATCCGAAGACAGTTGCCACAATTCACACACGGATAATCTGATACCTCAGGGATGATATCCCGGTCCTGAATCATCACTGTATCCATATCAGGTAGGACAGGATGGTGATGTGTGTAAGTTGCAAATCCTTTCATGGGCCCACCGATGACAATTCTGTCCTGTTCGTTGACATGAATGCTGAAGGTATTGAAAATTTTGCGTAAAGGTGTTCCAATGGTGGCCTTAACCCTGTATTGAGTTCCCTGTTTTCCTATAACCGTCAGAATTTTTTCAAAATCCGCAGATTTTGTCTTGTATGCTCTGGCTAAAGAGACTACGGCTTCAGCAGTGATAAAACAAACCCCCATATCTTCAGGTGTTTTTCCTGCAGGAAGTATCATGCTTAAATGGTCTTTTAAAATCATTGCCGGTAAATTAGAAGGATATGTCAAAGCGGTTTTGAATACCTGAATCGAATCAAATCCTCCTTGGATATTTAAGCCTTCCGGTATAGTGATACAAAGTTTAGGAACACGGGTTATCTTTTTTAAAACCTGCGCCCCTTTTTTTATCTCATCCAAAAATTTCAGAGTTATATACTGATTGGTTGTTGATAAAAGATCCATGTCTGCACAGGTAATGACAATGGTATTAATTTTAACATCATCATTGGCAAGGATTTTTAGCGGAGGAGCTCCCGGCAGTGTCCTTAAATATTCGTCAGCAGAGGCAATATCATCCTTTAAATCATATGTTATCGAATCTGTTTGGGTTGTCTGGCTCTGATCATTTTTGATAACAAGATAGGTGGAGATATTGGCAAAATCATCCGAATAAGTGTCAATAGTTCTGATGGTTCCTGTGACGGGAGAAATTGTATACTCTGTACTTTGATTGTAAAGGCGTAACTTTTCTCCCTTTTCAACCGCGTCCCCTTTTTTTATTAAAGCCTGCCTTGTACTGTCAATGGGTTCATTCAATAATAAAGTAAGGTTGGACGGGATGGGTATCGGCTCCGGCTCTTTAGGATCCGGTTCCACAAGATCATAGTCGAGTCTTGGTTTGGTTAACGTGAAAAAAGATCGTTTAATCATAATAAGTCCTTGTTTTGTAAAAAGCTTAGATCATTCATTGTCGTTAATATTTAAGATATAAAAATCTAAATTAGCTATAATGAATGACACGTATTACATTCTACCGGACCTGCGCCAATATCTTCATGGCATCCCTTGCACTGAGCATGAAATGCATCAGCTCTTGATAGTAAGTCTTCATCACCTGTCTCTTCATGGCACTCACTGCAGTTGTAGGTTTCATCATCTTCAATGTTATGATGGCAGTCCAGGCAATCTTCCGTATAATCGCCTGTGTGTACTGAATGGGTGAATAAAACTTTACCGGCTTTGTTCTGAAACATCATGCGTACTGGTTCTTCAGGTGCAGGGGGAGTAAAAGAGGCATAGCATATAATTCCTGTGATCAAAAATATGATCATAATTAATATAGCTACTTTTAGGTCTCGTTGTGATGTCATAATACTTCTCTCTTATCTAAGGGTTAAAGTTCATGCGACAAACCCACAACTAGCATGGCGTTATATTACATCATAGTTATCTTGGCAAGGAAAAAATTTAAATTTAGGGAATGGTGCAATCGGCCGGGATGATATGTGGTTTTTTTCTGACAAGGAAAGGCTTATAGGCTTCTTTTTTTGAAAGCGAGTTGTTTTTTTTCCGGATGATATAAAAGGAGAGTCCAAAAAATAAAAACCCTGAAATCATGGAAACAAAGGAGGGGTCCATTTGAAGAGAAGGTGCAAGACTGTTTCCGATCAATGCACCGATGATCAGTAAAATAATGGGAAATACATATAAAAAAAATGTTAAGAAAAGCATTGGTCTGGTTTCAAGTCCAATGAGGACATGATCCCCTTTTTCTACATTAAGCGTGTTTTTAACCGTAATGGTCATTTCTTTTAGACTGCCTGCTGTTCCGCAACCTTCTTTTGAAGAGCAGGATTCGCATGCACCGGATCTGGTTGTTTTTATCCAGGCAATAGACTGGTTTGCTTTGGTTACAATTCCGTTTTCAGTGATCATAGTTCAATTATCTTTTATCAGGTCCTTGGCAGTTTGCTTTTTTATTTTCTGAAAGGATAAACTTGATATATAATGATGTCAATTTTTTTATTTTTTCTTGACAAAAAAAATGTGTTGATATAATCTCACCAAGTCTTATTCAAAGGCGCTGCTCCCCAGTAGCTCAGTTGGCAGAGCAATTGGCTGTTAACCAATGGGTCCGCGGTTCAAATCCGTGCTGGGGAGCCAACTTAAAAAACATACCCCGTGGAAATTTTAGCTGGATTTTTTTCAGTCGGCCTAAAGGTCTCTTTTTAGCCGGGTCTAAAGGAATAGTCCGGGCCTCATAGTGTTTTCAAGATATTGGCGATGGCGTTCAAAATTATCCCCGTTGTCGGAGGCTTCAAACCGGATCTCCTGGCCAAAGGTGATGCAGACCCGTGAAAAGGGTTTGGGCAGCATGAATCTATCCCATGAATTGAAAAACCAGGCATGCTCTGCCGAGGTATAAAGGGGAATTACAACCGCATCTGCCTCAAGAGCCATCTTAATGATACCAGCCTTGACCCTGCCGATGGGACCGGTCGGGCCGTCAAGGATATGGGCACCAAGCCCGTACATCTTTAAATGGTCAATCATGTAATCCATGGCTTGTTTCCCCCCCCGTGAAGAGGAACCCCTGGGGGTATGCCAGCCCGTCCTTTTGGCCACCCCTGAGATCAGATCTCCGTCTTTGCTCTGACTGATCATCAGGCCGGGGTTGTATTTGGAATAGGTCTTGAAATGATGGATGGCTGAAAAAAACTGCTGGTGCCATGCACACAAAAGAACAGGAGTCCCCTGTTTCCGAAGTCTCTGCCAGTGTCCCTCATTTTCAACCTTGATCCTAAGGGTCATACTATAAATCCGGATAAGGTAATAGGCAAAAAAAATAAAGGGCCGGGTGTAAATAATAAATTTTAATCTTTTAAACATTGGTTTCTCTCCCAAATTGGAGCTCCCGGGCATTTTAATATGATTTTAACAGCTTATGAATAACCAGCAAAACAAGGTAAACGGCACCACTTAATACAATGATGGTGGGGCCGCTGGAAAGGCTCCATGAGTAACTTAGGTATAAGCCTGTCCATGTAAATAAGGTGCATAATAAAATTGAGTAAAGCATCATCTGCCACAGCCTTTTTGCATAAAAAGAAGCAATGGCCGAAGGAATCGTCAACAGGGCAATCACCAGCACAATCCCCACGATCCTGACCATAAGTACTATGGTCAAAGCAGTGAGAATGAGCAACAAAAGATAGAAAAAAGTAGTGTTAATTCCTCTTAAGGATGTGAACTCACTGTCAAAACAAACACTGAAAAACCGGTTGAAAAAAAGGATGGAAACACCAAGAACCAAGGCATCCAGGCATGCGACATACAAAAGATCTTTACCCGAAATCAGCAGGATATCGCCAAACAGGTAGGAGCTGAGATTGAAATACCCCGGCGTTTTGTCAATGAGCAAAATACCCGATGCCATACCCACGGCCCAGAGCGTACCGATAATGGTGTCCTCCCTTTCCTTTGCATGAAGGCTGACAAGTCCCACGGTCACGGCGGCAATGATTGCAGCAAGCACGGCCCCTAACATCGGATCAAACCATGTGAGCCCTGCATTTACCTGGAGAAAAAGTGCCAGCCCAATGCCGCCGAATACGCAGTGGGAAATGGCTCCGGCAAGGTATCCGATCTTTTTTATAGTGACAAATGTTCCGATGATGCCAAAGGAAATAGAGGCAAGGGAGCCCATGATAAATGCATATTTCAAAAACAGGTTGTCAGGATCAAAGATTGCATAAAAAATATCAATCATGACTATGTCCTTCCTGGCTGCACCTGTGATCATGCCGTACCATTTTCAGGTCTCCATGATAAATATCCTTGATCATGGCTCCGTTTATCAGGGTTGTGGGGTGAATGACTACCTGGCGGTTCACGCAGATAACACTTTTTACATATTTTGAAACAAACCCAAGGTCATGGGATACCAGGAGAATGGTCATTTTTGAGTTCAGTTTCTGTAAAATTGAAAACAGATTTTCTTCTGTCTGATGATCCACATTAGCGGTGGGTTCATCCAGCAAAAGGATGTCCGGGTTGCTGCATAAGGCTCTGGCAATAAGGATACGCTGCTTCTGACCGCCGGAAAGTTCGTTAAACTCTGTGTTGACAAATGCTGTCATCCCTACTTCATCAATTGCAGTTAATACCTCGATCTTGTCCTTTTTTGAAAACCATAGATTTGATTTTGTAAGCCTTCCCATCAAAACCACATCCATGACGGTTGCCGGAAAGTCCATGTCCAGGTGGGCATACTGGGGCATATACCCCATCTGCTGTCTGACTTTGTCCGGAGACTTCCCCAATATGCGGATCACTCCTCTATCCGGTTTAATCAAACCAAGGATCAGCTTGAGAAGGGTGGTTTTTCCGCCGCCATTGGGGCCGACAATGCTGGCAAATTCGCCTTTTTTAATTAGAAGGTCAACATTCTCCAGAACATTGCGTTGTTTATACGCAAATGAGATATTATTTAATATGATTTCATGATCATTGTGCATAATTTAAGCCTTAAATAATACGGTTGCAAAAGCCCGGGTCATTTATTTTTTTAATACTCCGGCAATGGATTGAGCAATGTTTTTCATGTTGGCCAGGTAATCATAGGCAAGGGGATCTATGAACACCACCACACCGTTTATGGCAGATGCAATTTTCTCTGCTGTATTCCGATCAAACTGGGGCTGCGCAAAAATCACCCGTGTTTTCTGTTTTTTTGCGAGCTTGATAATGTTAGAAAGCGTTTTCCCTTTGGGCGTTTTCCCCATGGTTTCAACTGCAACCTGCTTCAAGCCGTAAGCATCTGTAAAATACCCGAAAGACGGATGAAATACAAACAGATTTTCTCCCTTTAAATCTTTGAGGATAGTTTTCAGACGATGGTCAAGCTCGTCCAGATCTTTTACAAACATCTCGTAATTTTTTTTATACTCATCCCTGTTGTCCGGGTCGATGGTGGAAAGTGTCTTAAAAATTGTATGGGCCTGTGCTTTTGCAATCAGCGGACTCATCCAGATATGGGGATCTTTACCGACAGGGTCATGATAATTTTTATTGTCCTGATGGTTGACGCCATGGTTCTGCGGTTCAGTAGCACGGTCAAGATTTTCTTTGTCATGATAATGTCCCTCCATTTCCCTTAATACGACGCCCTGACGGGTATCCACAACCTTTGCTCCGGTAATGGATTTAATTTTATGCAAAATACCGTTTTCAAAGGGAACTCCAATCCTGAAATAAATGTCTGATGACATGAGTTTTTTTATCTGGTCCGGGGAAGGGGAATAGGTGGCAGGGCTTTTGCCCGGTTTTACCAGGACATCAACTTTTACATTGGTTTTGCCGATTCTTTCAACAAAATATTTTTGGGGCATAATACTGACATGGACGTTAAGGGGTGGCTTTGCAAAGGTGTTTAAGGGCAGCAGCCATACCAGGACGGCAACTACAAACATATAATGTTTTATAAGGGCTTTCATTTTTCTCCTTTTAATCATTTTAATAGCAGATCGGATTTTTATTTTCCACATGTTTAGGTGATTAATACTTGACATATAAACCTTTCCAAGAATAATGTTCTATAAGTGCACAATCAGCTTATAACTAAATATTTATAGAAAACATCACAAAAATTGTGGTAATGTGTAAGCGATTAATTTGGAAGACAGCTAAATATGCAAATTTTAAATCCCTCTAGGTGGTATCTTCACCCTGTTTTTGTTTTTGCCTGTTCCATTTTCGCCCTGGCCACATTCCTTGTGTTAACGGTCAGTTGGTACATGGAAATCACATCGGCCCTGGAAGTGATTGTTCTGAAGTTTCATATTGATCCAAAGTTGATTTTTCCTTCAAAAACCGGGATGACCATACTGGTCTTAAGCGCTTTAATTGCAGTGGTATTGATCGGTATTTTTCTTGCATTTATCTATTACCAGAAAACCGTCAATCTTTTCAGACTTCAGCATAATTTTATCTATAATTTTACTCATGAACTCAAGACCCCTGTAACCTCTTTAAGGATCTACCTTGAGACCTTTATCCGGCATCCGTTAGAGCCTGATGAAATAAAAAAATACAGCAAGAATATGTTGGAAGATATTGATCGGCTTACGGAAAACATTAACAGCATTCTTAATCTTGCCAGGATTGAAAGTCAAAATTTTGATTCCGAAGTTACCAGGAATAATCTGGTTAAATTTGTAGAAAATTTTTGTGAAAAAAACACATCTCTTTTTCGGGATCTGGATATTGAGATCGAAAATCAATCCAACAGCCGGATGGTTTATCCGGTGAATTCGTTTTTATTTGAGATGCTCTTAATGAACATCATTTCCAATGCCATTAAGTATAACGAATCCCAAACGCCAAAACTCTTCATCCGGTTTAAAAGTTTTATACAAAAAGTGACCATTGAGTTTATAGATAATGGGATCGGTGTCGATAAAAAAGAGGCAAAAAAAATTTTCAGGAAGTTTTATCAATCCACTCGGTATCATAAAAACGATGTCTCGGGATCAGGCCTTGGATTGTACCTTGTTTCCAGCATTGCCAACATCCATGGGTGGAGAGCATCTGCTACAAGCGAGGGGAAAGGAAAAGGCGCAACTTTTACTATTACCATTCCAAGAGCAAGCATTGCCAATGTCAGGGAGAAAAATCTATGGAAGCGATTGAAAAAAAGCGTATTCTGGTCATAGAAGATGAAGTCCATATTGCAGATGGAATCCGTTTGAATCTTTCCCTCCAGGGGTATCATGTAAAAATTGCCATAGATGGCCTTGAGGGCCTTGCTCAATGGCGGTCCTGGAAACCGGATTTGATTATCCTTGATATTATGCTGCCCATGATCGACGGGTTTTCTATTTTAAAAACCATTCGCCAGGAAGATGAAAAAATTCCTGTGCTCATCCTTTCTGCCAGGGGGGATACAAAAGATAAAGTCAAAGGGCTTCGATACGGTGTAGATGATTATTTGTCAAAACCGTTTGACCTGGAAGAATTTCTTTTAAGAGTTGAAAGGTTAATCAAAAAAAAAACCTGGTATGAAGATGACAAAAAGAATAGAAAATCGGGATATAAAATGTTTAAAGGCGACTATTATGATTTTGGGGATAATCATATTGATTTTGTCACTTTCAAAGCCCGGTGTGCTGTCGGTGAAATTATTTTAACAGAGCAGGAAATTGTTCTGTTAAAACTTTTTATTGCAAATAAAGGAAAGCCTATGTCAAGGGAAATGCTGCTGACCGCGGGCTGGGGATATTCAAGGGATACCTCCACAAGGACAGTGGACAATTTTATCGTCAGGTTTAGAAAATATTTTGAAAAAAAACCTAAAAAACCGGTCTATTTCATCAGCAGGCGGTCTGTGGGGTATGTATTTGACCATGATTAAAGACATGAGTAAAAATTGGATCAATCTGAAACAAAGGACAAAACATAATCATCATCAATGAATGTTGAATAAACATCCACATCGATTTTCTTTTTGTTATGCCAGATCTCATTGTTGATGACTTCCACCCTGTGAAGGCTTTCATTAAAACCTTTCTTTATATATTTTAAATAGGCTTCTTTGATGGTCCAGTTTTTGAAAATTTCGACGGAATCATCTTTTAAATACAAAATTTCATCTTGTGTAAATGCTATTTTCATAAAGGAGACATCCGGCTTTTTTGCGATCTTTTCAATGTCAACACCAACAGTTTGATCTTTGTTTTTACAGCATGCGGCTGCCGTATAATCGTTGCTGTGGGACAATGAAATAGGAATATCAGGATGATGGGTAAGATATGGAGCCCCTTGCTCAAGATAGGAAAGCGTGATTTGATCAAGGGAAGAGTTCCCTGGAAAAAAATATTGGATCATCTGTTTGATCAGATATCGACCACTTATCCATTCTATCTGTTTTTTCAGGGCTTTGAAGCTATTGATGGTGCTGATTTCATCATCGTTTAAAAAGGGTTTGATAAAATCATCTTTTTTAAATGTTTCATTCACCACCGGCCCGAAATTATAGTAGATCCCTTTACTGAAAATCGACTGGATAATTTCCGGTATTCTGGAATACCAGATGGTGATGCCTGATTTTGGAGACAGGGTGTTTATGCAGATTCCATTTTGGGAAATTGAAGTCATATTCGGCTTATATATCAAGCATCTTTGTTTTACAATCGTTCAAGGGGGATTAACCCTTTGGTATCTTCATTTCTTTTTTTTTTCTCGCAAAAGAAAATGGGGGATGAATCTGGGATCAATATTTTTCGGATTGACCGAACCGTATTCCGTTTCAAGTTCTTTGATTAAATCTGTTAAAACCTCGAGAAATTCTTCTGTCAGGTCGGTTTCTTTAATTCCGGTTGCTTCGGATGTCCAGATAATCAGGTCATTTAACTGTAGCTGATCGGTTTCGTCTGAGTCAGGTTTTGAAAATAGAGCGATGAAGAAATCTTTGAAGGTTATTGTATCAATCGGTTCAAGGGTGGGTGCCAGATTCAGCCGGTCTTTTGCCCAGAGGGTCAGAATCAATGTTTTATACGTTAATACACCTTCTTTGAAAGACTTAATATTGACATCCAGTTTGCTGATCATCCTATCCAGGGAAATGATCTGTTTCAAAATTTTGTCGGTCACCGTAATGTCTAAAAGGGATTTGAAATCTCTGTATAATTCACCGGAGGCATAATTATCATAATACAATGGCCGGTCGAGAAAAAGGCCGCCAATAACCCCTAAAAAATCTTCCCCAAAGAAACTTAAGGGAAGCCTGTTTTTGTTTATAAAGCTTTTTTTAAACCAGTTGATTGATTTTGTTTTCAGCTTGATGCCAGCCCTTGAGCCGGTTCTGAAAATATCTTCAAGGAAATATTTCTGGATCACATCCCTGGCAAGCTCGGGTTTGAGCTCTCCTTTCAGGATGACCTCAAGCCCGAGGTTTATATAGGCACAGGCTTTTTTAATAGCTTTTTCAAGTATTTCTCTGGATTGGACTTTTATTTTATCTGCGGAAATGATTTTATTGATCAATGCGGCAAGTTCTGATTCAAGATGAAGGATAAACTCCGGATCAAATAATTTCAGGGATTTTACAAACAGATCATCCCCTTCAATAAACTGGGAGAAAAACTGGGGGGGCAATGGCATATCCGGGTCAAACTGATGATTAAACAAGGCGTTCTCAGGCCGTTTGCGAAGAGATGAAAGCCGGGTTGGCTGATAAATACCAATAGCTTCATGGGTGGGCAAAAATCCTTTTTCAGCAAGCCGCAGGTTTTTAAGCCTGAACTGTTCTTCTTCGACTTCAGCCAGCAGCACTGCTTTGGTTTCAAGGAGCAGCCCGTGAAAGACCGACAGATCCATTTGTGCCACAGTTTTCACCATTTTTTCGATTAATTCCCAGGCTTCCTGATTGTCCATTGGTTCGGGCTGGTCTTCATCAATGGCTTCATCGATGGCCTCGTCTGTGATCAGGGGCTTTCCGGGAAATCTGAAATAAAATTTATCATCAATGGTAATATAATCATCAAAATCAGATGGGGGAGGCTCATCGTGTTCCCTGACTTTGATCTCCATGTTTTTAAACAGGTAAAATTCAAAATAATCAGGTTTCTCCTTTATGATCCATCGCAAAAGTCTCTGGGGGTCAGCCTGAAATAAAAGATCAAATGTCTTTGTCATATATTCAAGGTCAAGCCGGTCATTGTCCCAGACTTCCACATCCAGAATATATTCCCATTGTTCTGATTTGGCCATGGACAAGACGGGAATGAAGTCATAGGGGCCTATCTTGTGCATGAGATAATAGAGATCCTGGTCTGGAAAAGATTGTACCAGTGTGGCCGGTGCCGGGGCGTCAAGGATTAGCCCCAGGGCGTTTTCAGATTCACTGACAAGGATTTCATGGCGCACCGCCCGAAGTTCTCCCTCTTTTTTTTGAATATTGGCAAGTTTATAATTTGTTTTTTCGGTCATGTTAGGGTCCTGATATCTTTTGATTACAAATATTGATGTATTGGTTTATTTCGGGACTATCCCTGAACTTTTCAAAAAAGGTCAATGCAGCTTTAAACTGCTCTTTATTCATCAGGCTAACTCCCATGCAGATATTTAAATCTTTGTTTTCAGGCGAATGGTCCAATCCCTTTTCCAGGATGGAAATCGCATCATTAAAATTTTTCTGTTTCTGGTGCAGCATGGCAAGTCCTAAAAATGCCCTGGAATCCGGAGCATATGATAATGCTTTATTATACAGCAGTTGTGCTGTTTTGTCCTGGTTTTTCACCCGGGTGTCGGCAGCGTATTCTCCATGGGAAAATGTCATGGCAAGCCTTGACAGGAAATCAGCATGAAGGGGGGCTAATTCTTTTATATCCACAAGATTTATTTTTTGGGCAAATGCATCAAGGTTATTGTAAAATTCAGACCTCAAACGGTCTCCAAAGATTTTTATTTTTGCAAAATCAAGATGGTCATCGACTTGAAACCAGGGAAGGTCTTCTATTTTTTGATACCAGATATCATCCGATATTAACTGCTGGTCGACTGCTTTTTGATACAGATAGGTCCCGGGGAAAATCACAAGCAGATAAAATATGGCACTCAAGGGCGTGATGGTGTTTAAAAGGTCGATACTTTCCTGTAGGGTCTGATCTGTTTCTCCGGGTGAGCCATAAATAAAATAGGCCCGGGGCAGTATGCCATAGGAAGCGGTCAGGGAAAAAGCCTCTATGATTTTTTCACGTTTAATGGGCTTGCCAAGAACCCTTCGGATTTTTTCAGATCCTGATTCAACGCCAAAACTCAATTGTATGCATCCGGCCTTTCTCATTGAAAAGAGGATGTCCTTATCAATGGTATCCACTCTTGAAATAGCATTCCAGGTGATGACAAGCTTTCTGCTGATAATATGATTGCAAAAATCAATCACCCGTTGCTTATCCATTGTAAACGTATCATCTGAAATATAAAAATGAGTAACGCCTTTTTTTACAAGACTTTCCACTTCATCGGCAAACCATTCGGGAGAATGGAGCCTTAACTTTTGATTTCCCCAGAATTTTGGAGATCCGCAAAACGTACACTTGCCGGGGCAGCCCCGTGACATGGCAAGGTGCTGATATATAAAATATTTTGAAGGGTGAACCAGTGTGTCAAGTGCTTTGATCGGCTGCCTTGGGGCGGTCTGGACAATGCCGTCATTTTTTTTAAAGATAAGACCGTTAATATTTTTAAAGGAACCATCGATCCTGTTATTCAGTTCAGTGACAAGTTCAAGAAAGGTGATTTCACCCTCTCCTGTAACAATAAAATCAATGTCAGGGCAGGCAGTCAAAAGATGCCGGGCAAGAAAGGTCGGTGCAGGCCCGCCAAAAACAATGGTGATATCCGGTTTGATCTGTTTTGCTGCCTTGGCACATTCCATTGCATTCCAGCGGTTCGGGTTGATTACGGAAAATCCTATAACATCCGGTTGTTCAGTTGTGACAAGCTTTTTGAACGCTTTAACAGGGTCACCCTTGATATCTGCCAGGTTGATAATTTTTGTTTCAAATGAGTTTTCGATCAGAAGCGCCCCAATATAGTAGAGCCCTATGGGAACGATACTGGCATCTTCACCCAAAAGCCTTGCATCAAGGCAGACAGGGTTGACAAGAAGAATCTTTTTTGTTTTTACCATGAACCAATGATAATGTCGGTAAGTTTTCTTTTGGGGACATGGTGAACCCCTTTTTCATCCCGCCAGTATTTGATATCCCCGTCTTCATTTAGCTCATCAATCTGGATCTCTTCAACGGGTTTTCCCAGTGCCACTATAAGTTTGGGCTCAAGATGCTCTTTTATATTTAAATATTCTTTTAGCTTCTTGATATTAATAGAGCCGAACATACATCCGCCAAGCCCCATGGCTCTTGCTCCCAGCAGCATGGTCTGGGCAGCTATCCCATGGTCGCACCAGAATTTATCTGAAATATTGTGGTCACCCATGATGACAATATAGGCGGAAGGCCTTTCTTCCTTTACAGGACCTTTCCAGTCTTTTAAATATGCAGCCCAGCCCAGGCAGGAAAAGATTTCTTCATTTTTGCTTTCATCACAGCAGATCACATATTTCAAGGGTTGTATATTGGCAGCCGAGGCACAGTTTCTGGCAAGGTCAACCAGTTCTTTTAAAATTTGTTTGTCAATTTTAACGGCATTGTCAAACCGCCGGCAGGACCTGTTCACTTTTACAAGGTCTTTAAAAGATGATGGTGTCACAAGTTCTCTCCTTTGCATTCAACCCGCTGGAATCTGGGCTTGTTAATATCAATCCAGTCAAGAATTTTATCCATTTCATCGCAAATTTCCTTTAATGCCCGGCCCCGGTGGCTCACCTGTCCCTTTTCTTCAATGGTCAACTGGGCAAAGGTTTTATTAAATTCTGGATAAAAAAAGAGTGGATCATATCCAAACCCGTTTTCACCGGATGGCTCTTTTGTGATAACGCCTTTGCATTCCCCTTCATAGGTGAGGGCGGCACCCGTGGGAACGGCTATGGAAATCACACACTTAAAGGCTGCATTCCGGTTTTCTTTGCCTTTCAAGTCGGCCAGCATTTTTTTAACATTGTCTTTATCTGAGGCGCTTTCACCGGCATATCTGGCAGAATAGACACCTGGCGCACCGTCAAGTGCTTCGACACAAAGCCCGGAGTCATCAGCCATGGCAGGATGCCCTAAAATTTTTGCTGTAAAGGAGGCTTTTTTATAGGCATTGTCATCAAAGGTTTTTCCATCTTCAATGACTTCAGGGATAGGACCGAAATCATCAAGGTTTTTGATATCAATGGGAAAATCTTTTAAAAGCGCTTTAATTTCTCTTGTTTTTCCCTTATTTCTGGTTGCAAGAACGATTATTTGTTTCAATGGTTTGCTCCATATTAATTTTCAGGTTTGATTTTGGAATAATATAAGATCAAGCACCCATTTTGTAAACCCCTGGCACATAAATAAGCAATTCTCGGTCACGTACTATTTTCAAATTTAGCGCACCTGTTTTTTTTATCGGAGCATACCGCTTTCAAGGTTAACAGGCTT
>NZ_JAUWQB010000145.1 GCF_030611305.1 Desulfobacula sp.
ATCCTGAACATGAGGAAGAAGATAATTTCAGAATTATCTTTCCACTATCCGAGCAAGTTACGGAGCAAGTTACCGAGCAAGTTACCGAGCAAGTTACCGAGCAAGTTACCGAGCAAGTTGAGAGGAAAAACAGGATTATAAAGTTTTGTCATAATCCCAGATCGACATCTGAAATCATGGCCCATTTGGGCTTGAAGCACAGAGAGTATTTTCGATCTAAGATTCTTCAGCCTCTGTTAGAGGAAGGAATATTGATCCTGACAATCCCGCATACGCCAAGAAGCCCAAAACAAAAATATTATACCCGAAAGAAGAAATAACACGGCAATCACAGAAAAAAATTTGGCTCAGAATATAAAAGATAAATTACTCAAAAATTACCAGAAACGTAAACTCTGGTATGGTAACAACAGTTTTCTGGAATGTGCCGAGGTCTTTGAAATAGAGACTGCCAGGGCAGGTGTTAAAGAAGGGGACGATATTCTGGAAATCGGATTTGGTGAAGGACTTTTTTTTGACTGGGCCCGGGAATCCGGTTCGAATATTATTGGTGTAGAGATCAATCGTGATTTATACTCTTTGGCTAAGGAACGGGGTCATACTGTTTATTTGGGGGATACCCAAGAGGTTCTGTACGATTTAGATAAAAAATTTGATGGCATTTTTCTTTTTGATGTTCTTGAGCATCTTACCTTGGAAGAAATTTCGAGTTTATTTGATTTTTTCCAAACAATCCTTGGGAAAAAAGGGAAAATTCTTGCCAGAGTGCCCAATGGCGGCAGTCCTTTCGGCAGGTTGCTTCAGAACAGTGATGCAACCCACGTAACTGCCTTAACTGGAGCAAAAATTCAGGATATTGCCCAGCTTTCAGGATTGGAGGTAAAAGGGATATATAATGGTGCCCGGACGAAAAAAAGCGGTGTACATAAAAACTGGATATTAAAATGGATTGCCTATAAAGTAAGAGATGTTATTCAACTGGCAATTGGTTATTTATATTATGGTGAAAATATTCCTCTGGACCCAAACCTGACTATTGTGGTTGGCCATATTCCTGGGAAACAATAAAAATTATGAATAAAAAAGCTTTGATTATTGGTATTACTGGGCAAGATGGTTCTTATCTGGCAGACTTTCTTCTGGATAAAGGATATCAGGTGGTTGGGACTTCCCGCGACGCTTCTCTGGCCTCCTTTTCAAACCTTATCCATTTGGGAGTGCGGGACAGGGTGCAGGTTGAGTCTGTTTCTCTGAACGATTTTCGGAGTGTTATACAGGTATTTAAAAAACACCGCCCCGATGAGGTTTACAACCTTGCCGGGCAGAGCTCTGTTGGCTTATCATTTGAACAGCCGGTTGAGACCTTTGAGAGCATAAGCATAGCAGTCTTAAATCTTTTAGAGGCTATTCGGTTCATGGATTTGCCTATCCGTTTGTATAACGCCGGTTCCAGTGAGTGTTTCGGCAATACGGATGGCCGGGCAGCTACGGACAAGACACCTTTCCATCCCCGAAGTCCTTATGCGGTTGCTAAGGCTGCGGCCTTCTGGCAGGTTGCCAATTATCGGGAAGCTTACGGGATGTTTGCCTGCTCAGGGTTGCTTTTTAATCATGAATCTCCGCTTCGTCCAAAGCGATTTGTAACAAAAAAAATAGTCCGGGCTGCCTGTCAAATTGCGGCGGATGGCAGTGGAGTGTTAAAGCTTGGCAATCTTTCTGTTCAGAGGGATTGGGGCTGGGCTCCGGAATATGTTAAGGCGATGTGGGCCATGCTCCAACAGGAAGAGCCAGAAGATTACGTTATTGCAACCGGTCAGACAAATTCACTTCAGGATTTTGTTGAGGCGGTCTTCAGCAATCTCGGTCTTAACTGGCGTGATCATGTGGAGTATAACCCAGATCTTAAAAGGCCTGCTGATATAGATATTTCTATTGCAAATCCAGTAAAAGCAGAAAAAAAACTCAAATGGAAAGCATTATATTGTATGCGTGATGTGACCAGAATGATGGTTGAGGCTGAACAGGCCGGAAAGAAAAAGCAATAATGATTCAATCTTTTTTTAAAAAAACAATTGATGCATTGACAAAAGATAAGAAGATGCTCTCCAATTTTTATATTCAAGGGTTGGGACAATTTCTGGGGCGGTTCCTTTTTTTTGTTTTCTTAATGGTTTCCGCACGGGTTTTAGGTGCCCATGAATTTGGCGTTTTTTCTTTCTCTCTGAGCATTTGTTACCTGTTTCATACTGTGATGAATTTCGGCCTGGATCATTTGGCTATAAAGTGGGTTGCAAGGCAGGAATTTGAAAGATTTTCAACAATTGCCTTGACCAATCTCGGCACAATCCTTTTCGGCTTTTTTCTAATTTTCATTGTCTCTTTCTTTTTTGACAGACATATTTTTCTAATTTTAAATATTTTAGGAATCGGGTTTTGTTTTTTTTCTGTCAATACAATTGTTTTCAGTTATTTCAGAGGCCTTGAAAAAATGAAGCTTGAACCCTTCATTTTAGTGGGGCAACGGCTGATTTTACTGTTAACAAGTTTTGTATTCTTAAGTATTAACAAATCTGCAACAGCTATTTCCATTTCATTTTCTTTGAGTCTTTTTTTGGCATTTCTGTGCATTGGGGTGATCCTATACATAAAAAAAATAAATCTGATTCAAAACAGCGAATTCGCATTCATGAGACAAAAAATAGTCTCTGTTCTGAAAGAAGCTTTTCCTTTGGCGCTTGTCACCGGCCTGGGTATTATTTATTACAGGATTGATTCGGTGATGATAGCAGGATATCGACAGATAAGTGATGTCGGGATTTACACCGGTGCCTATATGGTCATTGAAGGGGTTATGTTGCTGGTAAGAGTCATTATGATCGCCTCTTTTTCAAGATTATCACAATATGGCAATATGGTGGATATTAAATTTTATGTGCTCTATAAAAAGCTCTTGATTCTTTTGATTATACTTTCTTTGATCCTTTGTTCAATCATGTATGGTGCCGGTGAATTTATATTTGATCTATTTCTCGGAAAAGAATATCAAAGCAGCGTTGGTGTTTTTTATATTCTTTTATTATCGGTTATTGCCCTATATCCTGGGACCCTGGCAACCCATGCGTTAATTGCCATAGATAAGCAAAAAGTTTATATGTATATCGCACTAACTTGTACAATAACTAATATTTTGTTGAATTTTATATTTATCCCCAGATTTGGTATTCAAGGCGCTGCCTGGGCTACGGTTATAACAGATATTATTTTAACTGTTTCCTGTATGGCATATTTGTCATTGTTTTTTAAGAAAAAGGTAACGCCCAGATGCGCATAGGATTAAACCTCCTGCACATGCATGATGGCATCGGAGGGGTCTGGAATTATGTCGAAAATTTAATTTCTGCCATAGGTGACCTGGACAGACAAAATACATATATTGTTTTTGTAACCCGTCAGAGCCAGCGACTGGTTCCGGATCAGAAGAATTTCAAAAAGATTTTAATTAATATTAACCCTTTAAAAGCGTGGCATCGGATTCTGTTTGAAAACACAATCCTTCACTACTACGGCTGGAAACATAAAATTGATTGTTTCCATTGGTTTGCCAATGTATTGTCTCCGTTTCTATTAGTTCCCGGGTTGGTAACGATCTATGATCTTCTTCCCTTGCGCTACCCGGGTTCTTATTCCCAAATTAAGCACTTGTACCTAAAAACAGTGCTAAGTATTACAGCCAAAAAAGCAAAATCAATCCTGCCGATTTCAAATACCACCGCGTTGGATATCATCCAGATTTTAAAGCCTAAAACAGATCAATTGCATGTTTTGCCGGTTATTATAAATGATATGTTCAAGCCCTCTCAAGAGGGTGAAATAAAAAAATTTAAAGATAGATATAAGTTGCCGGATAAGTTTTGGTTATATGTTGCAAGTTTTTATCCCCATAAAAATCATATCCGTCTGATTAACGCCTGTTCAGACTTAAAAAAACAAGGGGAAACTCCATGGCCTCTGGTTCTGAGAGGGGACTCGGGACCAGATACAGGGACAACAAAGGAGCTGATTGAGGCTGAAATAAGCAAACTTGATTTAGATAAAGACGTGATCTGGCTGCCACGTCTTGCTTCTTATGAGCTGCCGTTGCTGTACTCCGGCGCAAGTGCCTTGATCTTCCCCTCTTTGTTTGAAGGCTGTGGGATTCCTGTAATTGAGGCAATGGCATGTGGATGCCCGGTTGCCGCATCAGATATTAAAGTCGTTAAGGAATTTGCAGATGAGGCGGTCTTCTTTTTTAATGGAAAAAGTGTCGACAATATTTGCAGTGCAATGCTCAAACTTCAAAGTGACCCGCTCTTCAGGGAAAAATTAATAAATAAGGGTATAAACAGGTCAAGATTTTTCACAGGGGAACATGTTGTTGAAAAATTATTAATCGCATATAAAGGTGCTGTTCCTTAAAAACCTGGGGTCAGGCTTGCGTTGTTGTCGTTATTGTGAGACAGGAGAACGGAGGCTGGAGACGGGCAAGTGAATTTGTGGCAAAGATGGTTCATAGAGCAACTCTCAGCAGGCAAGCAGATCAGAGCATCCGATTTGGCTGCCTATTTCCCTATTTCCGAGAAGACCGCAAAACGGGATATTGCCGATTTAAAAAGAAATATTTAATTCTTTACATAGCTTCTTTGGCTCTCGGAGGTGCCGGCGCATAGCTTGTTGCCAGGTGGGCCAGTGGTTTTGGGCTTTTGGACAAGGCCAATCATCGGAGTTCTCATAAAGGAGTTGTTCCAAAGGGCGGCGGGATTGGTATCCTGGCCGCTTTTTTGCTGGCATCATGGATGTTGGGGCTGTCGTATAGTCTGAATGATTTTATGGTTCTTTGTGCGTTTCTCTTTCCTTTTTATGCGGATGAGTTGACAACCTTATATGTGAGGATAAAGGGTGAACGCCATTCAAGATTAATGGATAGATTGATGAAA
>NZ_JAUWQB010000018.1 GCF_030611305.1 Desulfobacula sp.
CTGGAGCGGAAGGCAAGCTCGATACCAGAGGCGATGCATCCAAGTTCGGCGGAGACTTTGCTGTGATGATCAAGGGTGTCAATGATACTCTCGATGCGATAATTGCTCCTCTGAATGTAGCTGCCGAGTATGTTGACCGTATCTCCAAGGGTGACATTCCCGAGAATATCACAGACGATTACAAGGGTGACTTCAACGAGGTCAAGAACAACCTGAACCAGTGTGTCGATGCGCTAAAGTCACTGATTGAAGAAGATGGAGGAGCGGCTCTTGAGGCTGCGGCTAACAGGGATCTCACAGTAAGTGTGAAACGAGAATACCAAGGCCTATACGCAAAAATGAAAGAAAATATCAATAAGATGATAGAGAGTCTGCACGAGGCACTCACCCAGGCCACAGTGACAGCCGACCAGGTGGGTTCCGCATCCGGTCAGATCGCATCATCAAGCCAGCAACTGGCTGAAGGTTCTGCTGAACAGGCCTCGTCATTAGAGGAAACTTCCTCTTCTCTTGAAGAAATGGCCTCCATGGTAAAGCAAAACGCCGACAACGCCAATCAGGCGAATACCCTGATGCGGGAGTCGAGTGGGGTCGTTAAAATCGCTACACAGTCCATGGGTGATCTTACCACATCAATGGAAGATATATCTAAGGCGAGCGAGGAGACGCAGAAAATAATAAAAACCATTGATGAAATCGCCTTCCAGACCAATCTTCTTGCCTTGAATGCGGCTGTTGAAGCTGCCAGGGCGGGCGAGGCGGGCGCCGGATTTGCCGTGGTGGCGGAAGAGGTGCGAAATCTTGCAATGCGGTCTGCTGATGCTGCCAAGGACACGGCAGATCTTATTGAAGGCACCGTCAAAAAGGTCAAAGGCGGGTCAGACCTGGTCGAAAAGACCAGTGAAGAATTCAACAAGGTAGCCGAAAGCTCCGGCAAGGTCAGCGTGCTCGTCGACGAGATTGATGTGGCCTCCAATGAGCAGTCCAAGGGAATTGATGAGGTTAACAAAGCTGTTGCCGAGATGGACAAGGTGACCCAGCAGAATGCGGCAAATGCTGAAGAGAGTGCTTCGGCCTCCGAGGAGATGAGCGGACAGGCACAGGAACTCAACAGCATGCTTGCCTCTTTTAAGTTGAACGGGGGCGGGAATAGCAAAGGCAAACCTAAAAAGGTAACCGGAGCTGCTCCAAAGCCGAAGGTTCGCAATGTCAAAAAGACTGGGCAGAACGTGAATCCTGAAAACATAATCCCAATGGATAATGCTGCCAACGATGAGTTTTTTAAAGATTTCTAATCAATAACCTGATCCCGGCTCCGCCCTTTCCCAAGTGAGGAAAGGGCGGAGCCGGGATCGTTTTCAACTTATCATAGGAGGTGCACCAACAGATGGCTTTCACATTTTTTTTCAGAGATCTTCCAGCCCTTCATGCGATCCGGGATCATGTGATCCCGGAGCTTAGAAAAAACCGCTATATTAATGCCTGGGATGCAGGGTGCGCTATGGGACCCGAACCATACTCCCTGGCCATTATCTTTAAGGAGGCCCTGGGGTACTACGAGTTTAAAAGGCTGAAAATATATGCCACAGACCTTGATGAAGAAAGCCATGAGTTTGGAAATATTATTGCAAAAGGGCTCTATCCGGAAGAAACAGTTAAAAGGATACCAAGGGATATCTTTGAAAAACATTTTTCAGCTAACAATAAGCCCGGCCATTTCAAGATTGCAGACGAGATCATGCAATGTATTTCTTTTCAAAAACATGATCTGCGCACATTGAAGCCGATCCGTGATGATTTCGGCCTGATCGTCTGTAAAAATGTGCTGCTCCACCTGCAAGAGTCCGAGCGTATTGACGTTATCAAGATGTTCCATAAATCCCTTGCTCCCGGAGGATTCTTTGTAACAGAGCAGACACAGAAAATGCCCGTGACAACAGCCCGCCTGTTCAAGCAGGTAATCTCAAACGTGCAATTGTTTCGTAAAGTATAGTACGTGGTTGGAAAAAACATATGAAAATCATAAATCTTACAAGCAACAGCAATATATACACATCCAATGTTTATTTTCTTCTGGGTGATTGGAAGGCCATTGATGACGTCAATACCCTTATCGACGTTGGCAGGGATTCTTCGATCATTGAGAAAATTAGACAGCTTGATACTGGCATAGGCAAGAAGAGGGTAGAAAAGGTAGTGTTGACCCACGGGCATTATGACCACGCAAGTCTTCTGCCGGTCATCAAAGATGAGTTTAACCCGGATGCCTATTCCTTTCATCCATTTAACGGGGTGAGCTATGCCTTGAGGAATGGACAGGTACTGAAGCTGGCAGACAGGTGGTTCGAGGTCATACACACTCCGGGTCACACCAGTGATTCGATCTGTCTTTATTGTGCGGAAGAGGGCTCATTGTTTTCTGGTGATGCAGGCCTTATCGTTACTGCGATGGATGGCTCATACCAGGAAGCTTTTGTTAACGCCCTTGAAAGCATTGCGCGAAGGAATATCAAGGTAATCTACCCGGGGCACGGGAAGCCCATAACCAGACAGCCTAAGCAATTACTTTATAACTCTCTTGACAACATAAGAAAAAGCAAGATTTTTTAAAATGAAAATTGTCTTCCATAATGATTACAAGGATTCAAGTTATGCCTCGGACCCTGCAGCCGCAGAAGGTAGAATGGAAAGCATAATGGATCTTCTATCCAGACAAAAAGATTATTCCGTGATCAAACCAACAGCGGCTAAGATTGAAGATATTTTGCGGGTTCACGTAGAAGAACATGTGAGCCGCATCAAACAGGATGAAAAATTGTTTCGCATGGCACTCCTGTCGGCCGGCGGTGCCATAACTGCTGCCCAAATTGCTTTTGACGGAGAACCCACATTCGCATGTATCCGGCCTCCGGGGCATCATGCCTCCAGTGCCTCATCCTGGGGATTCTGCTATTTCAACAACATTGGGATCTCTCTTTTGAAGCTCAGGTCGGAAGGCAAGATAAAAAGCGCATTCGTTCTGGATTTCGATGTACACACGGGAGACGGAAATAAGGACGTGCTTTCTGAATATCCGGAAATCAGAGTCTTTAATCCATTCTCAGGTGATAGAAAAGCCTATCTTGCGGAGATTGAAAAATTTTTAGCCGGAATCAACGGGATTGACATCATCGCTGCCTCGGCCGGCTTTGATACCTATGAAAAAGATTTCGGGAAAAAACTCAAAACGTTCGATTTCTATCTCATCGGCCGGCTGCTTAAAAAGTTTTCCAAAAAGTTGTGTAATGGTCGAAGATTTGCAGTACTTGAAGGGGGTTATTATCTACAGGATCTGGGTAAAAATGTACTTGCCTTTTGCCAGGGTTTTGAGTAATCGGAAAATAAGTGAATGAAAAAAAAACTGAATATCAAGATGGAAAACATAAAACAAGGGGATTCAAGTTACTGCTGGGTAAACATTGAGCTTGGAAGCGCCCGGGTCGGCAAGGTCAGGATAAAAAAAATTTACAGCCGGCTTATAATTAAAAACATTAACATTTTTTCCGAGTTTGAAAAGCGCGGTTATGCAAGACAGACGATAGAGTTATTCAAGGAAACAGCCAGAGAAATTATTGCAGACAGAGTAAGAGACACAGCAAAAGGGTTCTGGGAGAAAATGGGATTTTTCGATGCTGGAGATGGAAATTACAGGTGGGTGCACAAAGCGCGCTGAAGACTATTCGACCAAACATGGGAGTGAATAATGGGTTCGAAACTTGAGTTGGTTAGACGACGATGACAGCCGAACTGAGAGATATTGATTTTGGGAAGATAAGCCGTTTTGTTTATGAAAAATACGGAATCAATCTTCACGCCGGCAAAAAGGAGCTGGTGAAGGCTCGCTTAGGCAAGCGTTTGAGAGATGGAAATTTCAGGTCTTTTGCCGAATATTTTAGATTTGTTACAAAAAAAGAGGGGGCGGATGAACTGACCGTAATGATCGATTCCCTTTCAACGAATCTTACCAGTTTTTTCCGGGAGGACGCTCATTTCCATAGGTTCCGCAAGATTATACCCGGGATGGCAGGACCACTTTCTCACTATGGCCGTCTCAGAATATGGTGTGCCGGGTGTTCAACGGGCGAGGAAGCCTATTCCCTGGCTATGACATTAAAAGAAGCGTTAAACGGCCAAAATATTGATACACAAATACTGGCATCGGATATTTCCACGAAAGTGCTTAAAACCGCTATGGCAGGTGTTTATCCGAATGAGCGTGTCAAGAATATTCCCAATTCTTTACTTAGAAAATATTTTCAAATCGGCCAGGAGGAATGGGAGGGATATTATCGGGTGAAAAAAGATATTAAAGATATTATAAAATTCATGAGGTTCAATCTTATGGAAAAGCCTCCTTTTAATAATCCCTTTGACAGTATCTTCTGTAGAAATGTTATGATTTATTTTGATAAAGAAACTCAGGAAAAGCTGATCAACAGATTTTATGACTGCCTGAAAAAAGACGGGTGGTTGTTTATCGGACATTCCGAAAGCTTGACAGGCATGACGCATCCGTTTAAGTATGTTGAGCCAAGTGTTTATCGCAAATGAAAGGTGGACTGAAGTTGTTTAGACCATAGTCTAAACAACCTGAATGGATATAACTTTATGAGCCGGATGATAGTAGGAATTTCAGATTTGAAGGCAAGTGGGAACGTTGAGGATATGTTGATTACGTATGCTCTGGGTTCATGTATCGCTGTCGCTGTTTATGATCCCACGGTAAAGGTGGGAGGGCTTTTGCATTTTATGCTTCCGAATTCAAAGCTTGATTTGAATAAAGCCAAAGCAATTCCTGCAATGTTTGCAGATACCGGCATACCTCTTTTGTTCAAATCGTGTTACGGGTTGGGAGCTGAAAAAAAACGTATGATCGTAAAGATTGCCGGCGGGGCCAGCATCCTGGATAATTCAAACTATTTCCGGATCGGTCAGAAAAACATAACTGCTTTAAGGAAGATATTCTGGAAAAACGATGTGTTAATAGATGCCGAGGACACCGGCGGAGATCGCAACCGAACAGTTTCTCTCGATGTTTCTACCGGCAAAGTTGTTGTTAAAAAACCCAGCAATATTTTGCTGGAATTGTAAGAGGGGGTATCATGTCTTTTAATGTATTGATAGTGGATGATTCAAACTCAATGCGGGCTGTTATAAAGAAGGTTATTTCAATTTCAGGTTTTAAGATGGATCAATGCATTGAGGCCGGGAACGGAAAGGAAGCGTTGAAGGCGCTAACAGACAATTGGGTGGATGTAATTATATCGGATATAAATATGCCGGAAATGAATGGTTTTGAATTATTAAAGAGTTTAAAAGATGATGATCTTTTAAAGAACATTCCCGTCATACTTATAAGCACGGAAAGCAGTAAGGAGCGTATGCAGGATGCATTCAATCTGGGAGCAAAAGGTTTTATAAAAAAACCTTTTACTCCTGAAGCGGTTAAAAAAATTCTTTATGAGGTCATAGGGGCAAGCAATGAAAAAGAAGATAGAGGAGACAATGAGGTTTTCGATTTTTGAAGTCTTTGAAAAGATGTTTTATATTTTTCTCGAACCTCTGGATGATGAAAGTACTGAATATGATATGGAGGCTGCCATAAGGTTTGAAGGTTTCCTGAGTGGGAAAATCAGAATTTTATTCTCCATGGATATAGCAAAGACCATGATTCAAAACATGCTGGGTTTGAAGGAAGATGAAATTACCACGCAGAGAATGGAAGATTGCTCAAAAGAAGCGGTTAATATGATCTGCGGAAATTTCCTCGGCAAACTCGACAGCACAAAGGTGTTTAATCTAACAATGCCGTCATTTAGAATGGAGACTGCAAGCATTGAGCCGGGTAAGAATGCCTGCAGGATGAATTTTGACTCGGATGAAGGAAAAATTGGAGTGATATTTGATGCTGATGGGAGAGTGTAGCCTTGAAAAAGATAAGGGTATTCGTTGTTGATGATTCAGCTATTGTGAGGAAGATATTTTCCGAAGAGCTTTCAAAGTTTCGCGATATCGAAGTGGCAGGAACAGCCCCTGATCCCTTTATTGCCAGGGAGAAGATTTTAAAGATTAAGCCGGATGTGATAACACTGGATATTGAAATGCCGAAAATGGACGGCCTGACCTTTCTCAAGAAGCTGATGAGGTATTATCCGCTGCCGGTGATCATGGTGAGTTCCCTGACACCAAAAGGAGGGCGTTTGACGTTAGAGGCTATGGATAACGGGGCTGTGGATGTTGTTGGGAAACCCGGAGGTTCTTATACTGTCGGAGATATGATCCCCCAGCTCGCAGAAAAGATCAGGGCCGCATCAAGGGTGAGGATGACAAAGAAAAGTTCAGATAAAATATCTGCTCCTCGGAAGCCTGAACGGATGAAAGCTCTTACAAAGACTTCTAATAAAGTTATTGCCATAGGCTCCTCTACGGGTGGAACAGAGGCATTAAAAAATGTTCTGACCAAAATGCCCTCGAATTCACCCGGGATAATTGTGGTGCAACACATGCCGGCCAATTTTACAAAGGCTTTTGCCGAAAGGTTAAATGGAATTTGTCAGATCACAGTGAAGGAGGCCCAGAATAATGATTCTGTATATCCCGGGATCGCATTGCTTGCTCCGGGTAATTACCATATGATCTTTAGGAGAAGCGGCGCCAGGTATTATGTTGAGATCAAGGATGGCCCGATGGTTCACCATCAGCGTCCAGCGGTTGACGTGTTATTCAAATCGACCGCCCAATATGCGGGGTCAAATTCGATTGGTGTTATTCTTACCGGTATGGGATCAGATGGCGCAGCAGGGCTCTTAGAGATGAAGCGCTCCGGCGCTAAAACAATTGCCCAGGATGAAAAATCATGTGTCGTCTTCGGAATGCCGAGCGCGGCAATAAACTTGGGGGCAGTAGATAAAGTAGTATCATTGGATCGAATAGCTGAAAGAATAGTGAGGATGGTGTAAATTATGGAAAAATATGGCTCTTTGATGAATTTGATTGACGGCATGGCTTCAGACTTTTTATTTATTGACGGCAGAGAGATTGATGTGCCCACTGCGGGGAAGCTCCTTAATAACTTGGATGAATTGATAAAAGAAGCGAATAGCCAGAAGGTATTTCAGTTGAAAAACGTTGCCGGCGGTTTGAATTCACTTTTAGAAAAAACTATTCTTGATGACATTGATGATAAAGAAGCAAGTTTTAATGTCCTTGAAAAAGGAATTGCCCTGATGCAGGAGATCGGTGAAAGTTTTAAGAACACCAATGGTTACGAAGGTGATATTGAAAGTTTTATGGAGTCGATTGTCGCTCTTACGGGAGATCAACTACTGGAAGAAGTGGTGGAGGCTTATCAAGAGGAATCGCAACCGGCTGAAACTATTGAGGAGATACAGGATGACTCGCTGCTGAGGGATTTTATTGTTGAAGGTCTGGAATATATTGATGAGATTGAGGTAAATTTATTGAATCTGGAGCAGGAGCCTGAAAATCTGGATTGCGTTAACGCTATCTTCAGACCGTTTCATTCCATCAAGGGGGTCGCCGGGTTTCTTAATTTAGAAACGGTTTGTGATTTTGCCCATATTCTGGAGAACCTTCTGGACAGGATAAGAAATAAGGAATTATCGGTGACTTCCCGGCTTATAGATATAATTCTGGATGGAGCCGATGCCCTGAAGGCGCTGATTATTGAATTGAAAGAAAACATGGAAGGCAATCCCGGCGAACCTCTCGAAATTGACCTGCCTGCCTTGAAAAAAAGGATAGAAAACGTTGAACAGGACGTCTCTGATGCGGTGGAAGTAAAAAGACTGGGTGAAATACTGGTCGAAGACGGCGCTATAACAGAGGAGAACCTGGAACAAGGGCTTGAGGTTGCGCAAGAATTGACTCCACCTAAAAAAATTGGAGAATCCCTGATATCTGAAGGCAAGGTTACTCCGAAGCAGGTATCACAGGCCCTGAGAAAACAGACAAAGCAGGTCGCAGATACTGCTGTGATAAGGGTAAATATAAAGAAGCTGGATGATTTAATCGATATGGTTGGTGAACTGGTCATTACCCAGGCGATGATCAGGCAAAACTCCTTTATTCTATCAAATTCCGATATAAGGTTAAGCAGAGATGTTTCCCGTCTGTCCAGTATCACATCGGAACTCCAAAGAACCTCTACCAGCTTAAGAATGGTGCCTATCAAGCAGACATTTCAGAGAACATCCCGTCTTATCAGGGATCTGTCCAGAGATACCGGAAAGCAGGTTGGTGTTGTAACTGAAGGTGAGGATACGGAAATAGACAGAAATATGGTGGAAGAGATATATAATCCGCTTGTACACATGGTACGAAATGCCGTAGATCACGGTATAGATTCTTCGGAGGAGCGCATAAAGGCCGGTAAACCTGAAAAGGGTTTAATACAGCTCAAGGCCTTTCACAGAGGAGGTAATGTTGTCATCGAAATATCGGATGACGGAAAGGGGTTGGATAGGGATGTAATACTAAAAAAGGCTGTCGAGAAAAAACTCATCGATAGTTCACAGGATCTTTCGGATCAGGATATTTATAAATTGATTTTTCTCCCCGGTTTCTCAACTGCTGCGAAGGTAACGGATATCTCCGGGCGGGGGGTCGGGATGGATGTAGTGAAACAGGCCGTGGTAAAACTGCGGGGTAAAATAGAGATTGACAGCACTATTAATAAAGGCTCCACCTTTTCGCTCGGCTTTCCTCTTACCATGGCTATTATTGACGGTATGATTGTGAGGGTGGGCACTGAAAGATATATTATTCCTACCACCGCGATAAGACAGTTGTTACGTCCAGTGAAGAAATCTTATAACAACATAATCGGCAAGGGTGAAACGATAAATGTGATGGGCAACCTTTTGCAGTTGGTAAGGTTGTATAAAATCTTCGATATAGAGCCTGAGCATAAAAATCCCTGGGATGCCATAGTGGTAGTGGTTGAATGTGAAAACAGCTCCAAGACCCTGATGGTTGATGAAATTTTAGGTGAAGAGGAAGTCGTTATCAAAAGCCTTGGTGAAAGTTTAAAAAATAGCAAAGGAGTTTCCGGCGGTGCTATCATGGGGGATGGTAATGTAGGATTGATATTGGACCCGGAAGGATTGTTTGAATTGAGTGAGGTGTAAAAAAACGATGGGAGTATGGTTATGAACATTGATAAGAATATAAAAATACTGTTGGTTGATGATTTTGCCACAATGAGGAAGGTCATTAAAAATCTCTTAAAACAGTCCGGGTATAATAATATCGTTGAGGCCGAGGATGGTGTAGAGGCCTTGAAGGTGCTGAAATCAGAAAAGGTGGATTTTATTGTTTCCGACTGGAACATGCCCAACATGACAGGCATTGAACTTCTAAAGGCCGTGAGGGCAGATAGTGACCTTTCCGGTTTGCCGTTTCTGATGGTTACAGCGGAAGGCCTTAAGGAAAACGTTGTGGTGGCGGTTAAGGCGGGTGTCAGTAATTATATTGTAAAACCTTTTACTGCTGAAGTCCTGAATGAAAAGATTAAAAAAATCATAGAAAAACTATAAGAACGGGGTCTGAAGGAGACAAGGATGGATGTTAGATTTATAAATCCCTTTTTAGAGGGAACGATTAGCGTATTGAAAACAATGGCCTTTGTTGAACCAAAACCTGGCAAACCCTATCTTAAAAATGATGGTTTGGCCAGGGGTGATGTCTCCGGCATCATAGGTTTTACAGGAACACTATCAGGTTCAATGGCCCTGAGTTTTTCTGAGAACGCCATATTGAAGATTGTATCAAATATGCTTGGGGAGGAAATTAGAGAAATCAATGGTGACATTGAGGATGCCGTGGGTGAGATTACAAATATAATTTCAGGTGTGGCCAGAAAAAAGCTGGAGTCGCTCGGCTTAACTGTCTTAGCTGCAATCCCTACTGTAGTCTCAGGCAAGGGTCACTCAATCAAGCATGTCCTGGGTGGTACAAGTGTTGTTATTCCATTTGAAACGAAAGATGGGCCTTTTGTCGTGGATGTTTGTATGAGCGAGATGAAACAGAAAACAAAGTGAAGAAAAAATCTAAATAACTGATAAGCCGAGCTGTAGAGAATTGAAATAAAAAGAATAGGGGAATAATGGAGTGAAAACTAAAACCAATGATTATCTGACGGCCAATGAGACCATTCTTTTAGTGGATGATGAGAAGCCCATTCTCGACGTAACATGCGATATGCTGACTCGGCGTGGTTATACGACTATCACGGCGGAAAGCGGAGAGACGGCCATTGAGGTTTATAAGAGAAAAGGAGATCAGATTGATCTGGTGCTCCTGGATATAGGGATGCCCGGCATGGGTGGTCACAGGTGTTTTGAGGAGCTTCTTAGAATCAATCCCGGGATAAAGGTTATTATTGCCACTGGTTATCCTGCCAGCGGAAAGGTAAAAGAAACGCTTGGTTCCGGTGCTGCCGGTTTTATAAGCAAACCATATCGGATAGCTGATATGGTGAAAAAAGCAAGAAAGGTTCTGGATAGAAGATAGGCCTTTAGCTGATGTTATATCTTTTCAATTTTTCTACAAGGGTTGTTCTGTTCAGCTTTAATAACTTTGCGGCCCTGCTTTTTACCCCCCCCGATTTCACCAGGGCCTTCCGGAGCAAATCTTTTTCAAATTGACCGATTGTTTCATTCAGACCCAGACCGTTATCCGAAATCTCAATATCGCTTATGATTCCTTCAATTTTTTCTGAATTCAGTTTTGTTTTATCAGGCAAATCCTTTAACTCTATAGTGCCGGATCCTTTCATGACAACAAGCATTTCAATAAGGTTTTGCAATTCTCTTACATTGCCGGGCCAGGAATATTTCGCAAGGCAATTCATGGATTCGGGCGTTAATCCCTGAATTTTTTTTTCTTTTGATTTATTAAATGTTCTTAGGAAATGATTGATCAGGACAGGTATATCCGCCTTTCTTTCTCTAAGAGGCGGAAGATGAATGGGTATCACGTTGATGCGATAAAAGAGATCCTCTCTGAATTTTTTTTCTGCCACGGCTTTTTCCAGATCCAGGTTTGTCGCGGTAATAATCCTTATATCCAAATCTATGGTTTTTATGCCTCCAATTCGTTCGCACTGCCTTTCCTGTATTACCCTCAGCACCTTTACCTGCAACGAAGGGCTCATGTCGCCTATCTCATCGAGAAAGATTGTTCCCCTCTGGGCTAATTCAAACCGACCTGTCCTGCTCCGTATGGCCCCTGTAAATGCGCCTTTTTCATGCCCGAACAATTCACTTTCGAGAAGCTCTTCAGGAATTGCACCGCAGTTTACCGTAACAAACGGCTGGGCTTTCCTGCCGCTATTGAAACACAGCGCATGGGCCACCAGTTCCTTGCCTGTTCCGCTTTCGCCATATATAGCAACAGTACTGTCTGATGAAGCCGCTTTTTTGATTTTTTCAAAAACATCCTTCATCTTATCGCTGTAAGCTGTCAATTTGCCAAAGTTATACTTTTCCTCTAAATGACCCCGAAGGATGATATTTTCCTCTTTGAGTTTTGCATGGGACAGAGCCCTTTCAACAACCAGCCCGACACGATCTTTCTTCAAAGGTTTTGTTATATAATCAAAAGCTCCTAACCTCATGGCTTCAACAGCGCTTTTCACAGTGGCGTAACCTGTCATCATGACAACGACATTTTCGGGATTCATCTCTTTTATGAATTTAAGCAGCTGCAGACCATCGATGTGGGGCATTTTCAGATCTGTTATGACCAGATCATATTTGTCATAAGGAAAGACTTCCATTGCCTCCTGACCATCTTTGACAGCCTTAACCTCATAGCCGTTTTCAGACAACAATTCTACCAGATTTTTTCTGTTAAGATCATGGTCTTCAGCAATTAATATCTTAGCCTTTTTCATAGCAACCTACCCCCAACAACCAAGAACTATTTTCAAAAAAAGCAACATATGCGAGTTGCTTATAAAACAGTTTTTCATTTTTGTCTATAGATCAGAAAATTTGATAACAAGAATAGCAAAAAACTTGCTGGTTTGAGGCACCAATGGCTGCAAGCTGAAAATTCTGTGCTATTTTACCAGGGACTCGAAGATATGGTATTCCTCTATATGGTAATGGGGTTCGGGGTATATCGCAATCGGTTTTGAAAACTGTTTTTCAAGGGATGAAATCAGGTGCTTTTCCCTGCCATGGAGCAATTGGGCGATTTCCGGATGCACCTTTACAGTGAACCGGTTACCCATGATATCACCTGCTTCGCTGACAAGATCCCTGTAAATTTTATGGCAGAGGGATTTTCCTGATAAAAGATGTCCGTCACCGTTGCAATAGAAACAGGGCTCACAAAGGGTGCGGGTCAGGTTCCGTCTGATTCTTTTCCTTGTCATCTGCACAAGGCCAAGCTCGGTTAATGGCAGGACATTGGTCTGGCTCTTGTCCTTTTTCATGGCTTCATTCATATGTGCCATGACCTTTTTCTTGTGCTGCTCTTTTTTCATATCAATAAAATCAAGAATAATGATACCACCGATATTCCGAAGCCGTATCTGATAGGCAATCTCTTTGACAGCCTCAAGGTTGGTTTTAAGGATGGTCTCATCAAAATTATGCTTTCCCACATACCGGCCGGTATTCACATCTATGGCCACAAGAGCCTCTGTCTGCTCAATCACAATATATCCACCGGATTTGAGCCACACTTTTTTCTTTAATGCTCTTGCCACATCTCCTTCAATGTTATAGGCATCGAAAATAGATTCCCTTCCCCGGTAAAGTTCCACAGATAATTTCACGTCCGGCATCAGCCTTTTTAAAAAATTCTGAACATTTTCATACTCTTCCTTTGAATCGATAATCAGCTTGTCGGCTTCATTGGCCAAAAGATCCCTGACCGCCCTGAATGTTACGGTAAGGTCTTTATATACGAGAGATGTGGCAGAGGTCGTCTCGCTCTTTGCCAGAATGTCTTCCCAGGTTTTGGTTAAAAAATCGATCTCTTTTTTGATGGTATCTTCATCAATTCCCTGGGCCTGTGTTCTGAATATATATCCAAACTTATTTTTCCGAATAGCGACTAAAAGCTCTTTTAACCGTGTTCTTTCAGTGTCATTTTCAATTCTTTTTGATATGCCGATATGATCAACAGTGGGCATTAATACCATATACCGGCCTGCCAGGGAGATGTGGGTAGTGATTCTCGGCCCCTTGGTGCCAATGGATGATTTCGCTACCTGGACCAGGATCTCCTGACCTTCTATGAGCAATTCCTCAATACTGCACCCCTGGTTTAAAGAAGCTTTCCAGGAAGTATAATTATCTGCCATGTCTGTTGTTTCAATATCTTCATCATTGGATTCGGTATCCGTTTCAACATCATTGTCCTGCTCAAATTTCTGATACATTTTATGACTGGCTGTATCCAGAACATCATCCACATATATGAAGGCGGCCTGATCAAACCCGATATCAACAAAAGCGGCCTGCATCCCCGGAAGAACTCTTTGCACCCGTCCTTTATAAATATTTCCGGCAATGGATGTCTCGTCTTCCCTTTCAATAAAAACTTCTACAATGGTGCCGTTTTCAAGAAGCGCCACCCTTGTTTCATGGGGGGCGGTATTCACAACAAGCTCTTTTAACATGGGCTTATCCTTGTTTTTACGTGTGACCTTTAGGTTACGTGTGACCTTCGGGTTATCTTTTTTATCCTTGCTATCTTTATGACATCTTCATCCAGTTCAAAATATTTTGTCAATATTTCTGCGGGTCTTATCGTTCTTTCATTATATTTTTTTAAAACCATTTCAATGGTTTGTAAATCTATAAAAAATATTTTCTCAACAGATTTTCGCAAATCCGTTTTCCTTATTTTCCCTTTTTTACTCAGGTCTTCAACAATAAATTCTGATAAATTCAAAAATCGATCTACTTTTTCTTGTCCAAGACAAACATCAGCAAACCCGATGATATAACAAGAAGGTTGCTCTTTTCTTTTTACAAGCTTGTTAAAAGGTTTGCACCCTGTGATGCAAAGGCCTTCAGGGAGCGTGTTGTTTAACAGATCAACAATTGTTTTGGGTGCCAAATCCTTTTCAAGGTAAATAAAAAGTGTTTCTTCTTCGCTTTCCATTCCAACGGGAAGGGCATTTTCAAAGGAGAGTCGCATGGAAGGATTAAACCCTTGTGAATATTTTGCATTTAATCCGGTTCTTTTCACGGCCCTCTGAACAATGGAGGCAAGTTCAAGATGCCCGAAAAATCTTGCTGTTCCAAGTTTTGAAAAAGCGATCTCAAATTTCTTAAAGCTGTCATCCGGCAACCTTTTCAGAGTGCCAACGTTTCCCGGATCAGTTTTTGGAGTGTCTGACAGGACGTCGTGCAGCACCGGCTTTATCTTTTTAAAATCACACACACCGCATCCTGTGCAGTCATTCTCCCTGCAGTCAGCGGTAAGTGATTTCTCCCTGGCTTTTTGAAATTCTTCTTTTAAGAATTGGGGCAACACACCTGAATCAATATGATCCCAGGGAAGAGTTTCTTCATCATTTCGTTGACGGGTCGTATAAAATAAGGGATCAATCCCTGTTTTTTCAAAGGCTTTTTGCCATAAAGAAAAATCAAACTTATCGGTCCAGCCGTCCAGGCGGCACCCTTTTTCAAAAGCCGTTACCAAAAGCTGCGACAATTTCCTGTCTCCTCTTGCCCAAACCCCTTCAACCATGCTCATCTCAGGACCTTGCCATTTGAGTTTCACCTTGCGATGCCTTAAATTGTCTTTCAGGTATTGCAGTTTTTCTTTTGTTTCATCCAGAGAAATTTGGGCGCATCTTTGAAAAGGGGTGTGTGCTTTGGGAATAAACGTGGTTGCACTGACATTGATGGCCTTTTTTCCCTTGGCATAGGAAGATGCCAGCCGTTTTGAAAGACTACAGATGGCCTCAATGTCATCTGATGTTTCAAAGGGAAGCCCCATCATAAAATAGAGCTTGATATTTTTCCAGCCGAGATTCAATGCATTTTCAACCGTTGCCACAATGCTTTCTTCAGTCAGATTTTTATTAATAATATCTCTCAAACGCTGAGAGCCTGCTTCCGGGGCAATGGTAAATCCGGTTTTCCTGACCTTTTGTATAATATTCATCAATTCCAAGTTAAGTTTTTCCGCCCTTATGGATGGAAGGGAAATAGCATTGCAATGCCCCTGACCCAAATCAAGAAGCCGCGCCATCAATTGGGGCAAATTTGAATAATCCCCCGTACTTAATGACAAAAGAGAAACATCAGAATATCCGGTTGTTTTTAAAGATTCCCCTGTGATCTCTATCAAGTCATCCAATGATCTTTCCCTGACCGGGCGGTATATCATGCCTGCCTGGCAGAACCTGCATCCCCTGGAACATCCCCTGGCTATCTCAAGCCTCAACCGGTCATGAACCGGTTTGGCAAAGGGAATAATCGGAGATTTGGGGAAATTGTCTTTTGTAAGGCTCGGCAAGAATGCCCTCTTAACTTTCTGGTAGTCTTCGAATATGGGGGTAAGGACCTGGATACCATTTTCATCATATGTCGGTTCAAAAAAAGAAGGAATATACACCCCGTCTATCTTTGACAAGAGCTTGAGAAGGGTCTTCTTTTGCCCGTCGCCTTGTTTTTTAAACTCAATGACCTGATTTGAAATTTGAACAGCCGCTTCTTCACCATCCCCGATGACAAAGGCATCAAAAAAGTCAGCCAGGGGCTCAGGATTGAAGGCGCAGGGTCCACCGCCAATAATAAGGGGGAACGAATCATCTCTTTCTTTCGAATAAAAAGGAATCTTTGACAGGCTCAATAGGGTGAGGATATTAGTGAAGTTCAGTTCGTAAAGAAGGCTGATCCCAATGATATCAAAGGTTTTCAGATCTTTTTGGGACTCCATGGAAAGGCAGGGAATCTTTTTTTCCAGTAAATAGGCTTCCATATCCGGAGCAGGCGAAAAAAAACGTTCTGCTGCAATATTTTCATGGTTGTTTAAAATGGAATAAAGAATCTGCAGCCCAAAGTGTGAGGTTCCAATTTCATAAAGATCCGGAAATACCAGGGCAAATGTCAGATCCACCTGTTCCAGATCTTTTTTCACGGCATTGATCTCATTGCCCACGTATCGTGTCGGTGTCTGGACCAGTGCAAGGATATCTTGATAATTTTGTTTATGCATGATAGTGAATTTTTAAAAAATATAATCTTTAAACGTTTAGGTATAATCAAAATTTTTAATATATTATTTTTTGCAGGATAAAGCAATGAAAAGAACAAAAATCAATGTGTTGCTCGCACTTGATAAAACACCGGGAAAAGTCCTTATCAAAGGCTGGGTCAGAACCAAAAGGGATTCAAAAGAATTCTCTTTCATGGATATAAATGACGGATCAGCCTTAAAAAGTATCCAGGTCATTGCAAATAATGATCTTGAAAATTATCCGGATATAGAAAAAATTACCACGGGCACCTCTGTAACTGTTGCAGGACAGCTTGTAGAGTCTCCCGGAAAAGGGCAAAAATGGGAAATCCAGGCATCAGATATTGAAATTATAAATATTGCTCCGGAATCCTATCCCCTTCAAAAAAAAAGACACTCGGATGAATTCTTAAGAACCATTGCCCATCTCAGACCTCGGACAAACAAATATGGAGCTGCCTTCCGGATCCGATCAGAGATGATGTTTGCCATTCATAAATTTTACAAGGAAAAAGGTTTCAAATATCTGACCACTCCTTTGATCACAGGGGCTGACTGCGAAGGTGCGGGTGAAATGTTCAGGGTAACCGGCCCTGATCCCGGGAAGGAGAATTTCTTTGGCCGGGAATCCAGCCTGACGGTTTCAGGCCAGTTGCCTGCTGAGATGTTTGCCCTTGCCCTAGGTGATGTCTACACCTTTGGCCCGACTTTCAGGGCGGAAAACTCCAATACCAGCCGGCATGTGGCAGAATTCTGGATGTTGGAACCGGAAATGGCTTTTTGTGACTTAAAAGAAAACATGGATCATGGTGAAGAGCTCGTTAAATATCTCACTCAGCATGCCATGGATGAATGCAGTGAGGATATGGCTCTTTTCATTAATTTTGTAGACAAATCACTGTTAAAGCGCATTGACACCCTTTTGAACACGGAATTCGGGAGGATTTCCTACACGGATGCCATTGAAATTTTACTCAACTCAAAAAAGAAGTTTGACTATAAAGTTGAATATGGAACCGATTTACAGTCTGAACATGAACGGTATCTGGCCGAGGAATATTTTAAAAAACCGGTTTTTCTTACAGATTATCCAAAGGAAATCAAACCGTTTTACATGCGGATGAATGATGATGGAAAAACCGTTGCAGCCGTAGACCTGCTTGTTCCCGGAATAGGGGAACTTATTGGCGGCAGCCAGAGAGAAGAGAGGCTTACTGCGCTGGAAAAAAGGATGGATGAGATGAATCTGCCAAAGGAAGACTACTGGTGGTATCTGGATTCCAGAAAATTCGGCTCGGCACCCCATTCAGGGTTTGGCATGGGGTTTGAAAGATTTTTAATGATGATTACCGGAATCAGTAATATAAGGGATGTTATACCTTTCCCAAGAACTCCGGGTAGTATTGATTTTTAAACTTTATATGCATTACACTTATTATTTCCATTTTGATGTTATCACAAGAATTCTTGAGGCGATCAGGAATGGTACAAAAAGTATTAGCCTGTCCCTGAACCTGAACTTGTCTGAAAAGGTCTGGCAAATTGAAGCAGACAGGTTGATACTCGATAATGATACGTTTATTGATATGAAAAAGCTTGAGCCCATATCCTCTTTTAAAAACAGAATTTTTATCTTTCAAAACAATGTGTTGACTCCGGTTGAAGTTCGAAGTGACGGGTATTACAAACTGGTTCCCACGCAGAGCGCACCGACCCTTGAGATCAACGGAATCAAGATGCACCGTTCCAAAGATATTGACCCCTTAACTGATGCAAAATTAAAAACGCGGCTGGTTGTTACAACAAATGATCAGGTTCTCGATACCTGCGGTGGTCTTGGATATTCAGCCATTTTTGCTTTAAAGGCAGGGGCAAAAAAAATAATTTCAACGGAAAAAAGCCCTGCTGTAATAAAAATACGCAATTTAAACCCCTGGTTAAAAAAATATGCCGACAAAAGACTGGAGCTGATCCATACCGACATCACCCGTGAGATTGACAGATTTGAAAATGGCATGTTTAACAGTGTGATTCATGATCCGCCAAGGTTCACATCAGCTACCGGAGATCTTTACGGAAGAAAATTTTATGATGCACTTTTCAGGATCATGACGTCCCGCTCAAAATTGTTTCACTATACCGGCAGCCCGAAAAAAATTAAAACCAAAAATAAATTTATTAAAAATACCATGAAACGGCTTGAACAATCAGGATTTAAAGCCCTTTGCTTTCATGACAATCTACAGGGAATTTATGCACAAAAAAACTGAATTTAAATATGGAAAGGCCTTCTGGGACATTGAATTACCGGATAAAACAGACAGTTTAAGCATCCGGGAACCTGTATCTTTTATTGACAGAAAAAAGTTTGTAACCGATTTTTCAAAGGCGTTGCCTGAAGATTTACCGAACTGCCATGCCATCTCAATCGTGGTGGCTGATAAAACAAGGCTTTGCGGCTATAAAACCTATCTGCCCTGGATTTTGGAGATACTCCGCCTAAAAGGGATAGAAAACCGGCAGATTACGTTTTTTATTGCCTATGGGACCCATGCAAGACAGAGTGATGAAGAATGCCTGAATATCTACGGAAATATATATCAAAGATACAGATTTATTCACCATGATAGTAATGATAAAAGCCTTTTCACACATCTTGGTAAAACCAAAAGAGGTACAAGGGTTCATCTTCGGAAAGACATTCTTAAAAGTGACCTGATCATTACTTTTGGCGCTTTATCCCATCACTATTTTGCAGGATACGGGGGTGGCAGAAAGCTTATGTTCCCCGGATTGGGGTATACGCCTGACATTTATCAGAACCACGGGCTTTTTCTTGATAAAAACTTAAAAAAACTATCTGCTGAATCCCGGCCCGGAAACCTTGAAAACAATCCATTAGCCCAGGATTTAAAACAAGTTGATGATTTTATTGAGATCCAAAGGGTTTCCATCCACGGGATTCTTGATTCAAAAGGAAAGGTGTGTCAACTCATTGTCGGAAAAACTTACAACGACTTTTTAACGGCGTGCAAAACCCTTGACTCCTTTTATAAAACCAGGACCAAAAAGCAGTATGAACTTGTCCTTGCATCCTGCGGCGGATTTCCAAAAGATATTAATTTCATTCAGGCCCATAAAGCTATCAATAACGCGGCCATGGTTGTAAAAGACAAGGGCAGCCTGGTTGTTCTGGCTGAATGCCTTGATGGCATCGGGTCTGACACCTTTATTAAATACTTTAATTATGGCAGTTTCAACCAGGCGTTTAATGTCCTTGAAAAGGACTATAAAGGCAACGGCGGTACGGCACTGTCCATGATGGCCAAAACGAGCAGGATAAATATCTTTCTAAAAACCGCTTTGGATGATAAAATCTGCAAAACAATTGGAGTAAAAAAAGTAGAGGAAACATTAATACAGACACTGATAAAAGAATTTCAACACGATATGGCATGTATTGAAAATGCAAGTTTATTGATCAGATAAAGACACGGGAGCTTAAAAATGGAACCTGAAATCAGAATCAGAGGATATCATACAGACCTGTACCAGCATGTCAACAATGCCCGGTATCTTGAATTTTTAGAAGAAGGAAGGTGGCAGCTTCTTGAAGGCCATATAAACCTTGAAGACTTTATGAATAAGGGTTTCCGCTTCTTTGTTGTTAATATTAATATATCGTATAAAAGTCCGGTCAGGGTCAATGATGTTATTATCATCAAATCAGGCCTTGGAAAAATAGGAAATAAGAGTGCCGTCATAAAACAGCAGATTATCAACAACAAAACCGGTGTTGTTTGTGTGGATGCCGACATCACCTTTGTGATTGCAGGCCTTAATGGAAAACCACTTAAAATTGAGGGTGAGCTCAAAGAAAAATTCCAGCAAATCCCCGGGTTTAAAGGATAGAGAAACATTATGATTACCTTGCTTGATTATGGGGCCGGTAACGTTCGAAGCGTGGTCAATGCCATTGAAAAACTGGGCGGGACAATCAAGCCGGTTACCAAACCTTCTGATATCCTGGATGCTGACAAACTCTTATTTCCCGGTGTGGGCAATTTTGAGAGCATGATCAGGATTCTCAACGAAAAAAAATATATCAACCCCTTGAGGGAATATCTTAAAGCCGACCGGCCTTTTTTGGGTATCTGTCTGGGCATGCAGGCCCTTTTTGAGGGAAGCGAAGAAGCTTTTTCAGGCAATGAAAGCTTGTGTATATTCAAGGGCATGGTCAAACGATTCAGGACCAGCCTTGCTGTTCCGCATATTGGATGGAACGGGGTGAATCTGAAAAAGGACTCTCCTGTTTTTAAAGGTGTTAAGCCAGATACAAAATTTTACTTTGTCCACTCCTATCATATTGTACCTGAGGAGGAGTCTGTTGTTTTAACCACCACAAATTATGATTATGAATTTGTGAGCAGTGTTCAGAAAGGCAATATCATCGGTACCCAGTTTCACCCTGAAAAAAGCGGGAATGCCGGGATCAAACTGCTTGAAAATTTTATTTACCAAAAAAATCTGAAGGCTCAAAAAACTATCGATATCAAAGGAAAGGGGCTTTCAAAAAGAATCATCGCCTGCCTGGATGTCAGGACCAACGATGAAGGCGACCTTGTGGTGACCAAAGGGGACCAGTATGATGTAAGACAAGAAGGGAATGTCAGGAATCTGGGTAAACCCGTGGAACTTGCCAAACGGTATTATGAAGAAGGTGCCGATGAAATTACCTTTTTAAATATCACAGGATTCAGGGATTTCCCTTTAAAAGATATGCCCATGATAGATGTTCTTGAAAAAACCAGTAAAAACGTTTTTGTACCGCTGACCATTGGCGGTGGGATCAGGGATTATACGGACAGCAACGGTAAAACATATACAGCGCTTGATGTGGCCTCCCGGTATTTCAGGTCAGGTGCTGATAAAATATCCATTGGCAGCGACGCCGTGTATATTGCCGAACAATATTTAAAATCAGGGGGGAAATCAGGGAAAAGTTCCATAGAACAAATTTCGAAAGTATATGGAAACCAGGCTGTTGTGATTTCAGTTGACCCTAAAAGAGTCTATGTGAATTCCCCGGACGATGCAAAAAAACACCATGTGATCAAAACTAAATTTCCCGGGCCCAACAATGAAACTTACTGCTGGTATCAGTGCACAGTCCAGGGCGGCAGGACAACAAGGGACCTGGATGCTGTTGCACTGGCAAAAGCCTGCCAGGATCTTGGCGCCGGAGAAATTCTCCTCAACTGCATTGATAAAGACGGAACAAACTCAGGTTTTGACCTTGAATTAATCAATGCAGTAAAAAACGCTGTTTCCATCCCGGTAATTGCTTCAAGCGGGGCTGGCTGTGAAGAACATTTTGCCCAGGTGTTTGAAAAAACTTTTGCAGAGGCAGCCCTGGCCGCCGGCATATTTCACAGGAAAGAAGTGCCAATTCAGCGTGTAAAAAACTATCTCGCCAAAAAAAATATTGAAGTAAGAGTTGCCATATAGCTCATATTCATCGCTGTTTTAAACGAAAATTTTTAAAATCAAACAAGCAAAATGTGAGTTATCGCTTTTTTCAATCTCTTTCACCTTTCTTATTCATATTAAAAATTGGATTAACCCCGGAATTTTTAATACTGATAGGCCGTATTAAAAAGTAATTGAAGACCTGCTCCTTGAACTGAAAAAGGATTGTACGATGATTCTTGTATCCCATTATCTGAACCAGGTGAAACGGATAGCCGATTCAGGCATGGTTTTGTCGGACCGGCAGATGAAGCAACAATGGTAAACAAAGTAACTGAATTTACAAATTTCCTTTTAAACCGATCTCTTCTGCTACGGGCCGCATTCCCAAGATTACTTCTGTAATGAGCTCGGAAAGATCCATATCAAGCAATTCGGCTCCCTGCTGGATCACCTTTCTGTCAACCCCTGCGGCAAAGCGTTTATCTTTAAATTTCTTTTTCACGGATTTTGCCTTGATATCAAGAATGCTTTTTGACGGTCTGACCAGGGCAGAACTTGCCACAAGGCCTGTAAGTTCATCAATGGCATAGAGTGTTTTCTCAAGATTGGTTTCAGGCTTCACATCCGTACAAATTCCAAAGCCGTGACTGATCACCGCCCGGATATAGTCTTCAGGCCAATTGTGTTCTTTGAACAATTCAACACACTTGTGGCAATGCGCGTCAGGGAACATCTCATAATCAAGGTCATGCACCAATCCTATGACCCGCCATTTTTCTTCATCTTCATTGAAGCGGTGGGCAAAGTGGCCCATCACGGCTTCAACAGCAAGGGCATGCCGGATTAACCCTTCTTTTTTATTATATTTTTTTAATAGCTTGAATGCATCTTCTCTGGTCGGGACGTACTGTTTCATGACAAATCCTTTAAATTATATTGCATTTTATGACCGATATAGTACAATCTTCATTATCTTTAAATTATTAATAAGTCAACGGTTATGATCTCCAGTATTTCCACTGTAAAATCTATTTATGAAAACGATGACGATATCCTTTATTTCCGGCAGAAAAAAATCTTCAGCCGTCTGTTGCTGATCCTTTTAGTCGGTAGTCTTGTCCCCTATATCGTAATACTGATTGTATTTGGATTTTTTTATTTTAACGGATGGATCTCATTAGGACATTCTCAAGGGGTTTCAAGCCCTGCAGGATGGCTTGTGTTTTTTGGAACATTCTCTTTTTTATGTGCTGTAGCAACCCTTTCCCTGGCGATTTTGATCAAAGCCCTGAAAATCTCAGGCAGGGAATTTAAACTCCTGATAAAAAATCTGGAAAAAGAACAGCAACGGCTCAAAGAAAAACTCATACAGGCTGAAAGATTAAAGGCCCTGGGGATATTAGCCGGAAATGTTGCCCATGACCTGAATAACATCCTCTCAGGAATTGCCACATATCCGGAGGTTCTTATGATGGACAAAGATCTTGATCCCCAGCTCAAACAGGGGTTGACTCTGATTAAGTATTCCGGTCAAAAAGCGTCTGCCATTGTGAGCGATCTATTAACCATCTCCCAGGGTTCCAGTACACAAATGGAAATCATCAATATTAATTCTATCATAGACCATTATACCTCTGCCCATGATTTTGACAAAATAAGAAAAGCCTACCAGCAGGTAAAAATAGAAATTCTGACAGAACCGGAGCTGTTGAATATCAAGGGCTCCTATCTTCATATCGAAAAAACGATCATGAACCTTGTTTTGAATGCTGCGGAAGAAGCTTCAGGTAATGAAGGCGGCAAGGTTCTTATCACAACCTCTAACAGGTATATTGATTCCTCCGTACCCGGGTATAACGATATTGTGCCTGGCGAATATGTCATTTTAAGTGTGGTTGATAATGGGCCGGGCATTGATAATAAAAATCTGAAAAAAATATTTGACCCCTTCTTTACAAAAAAAGAAATGGGGAAAAGCGGTACTGGCTTGGGTCTTACTGTTGTCTGGAATGCGGTTCAGGATCATAATGGATTTATTAATGTGGTTTCCAATAACAAGGGAACAAAATTTGATCTGCTGTTTCCTGCAATCCGGCAGAAAAATACCACAAAAGAGGAGTAAAGAAAAATAGTGGACATCTTAAAAACAACATCAGACATGCAGGAATGGTCAAAAAAAAAGAAAAAAGAATCAAAAACTATTTGCCTTGTACCGACCATGGGATATTTTCACCAGGGACACATTTCCCTGATGGAAAAAGGAAAACCCTTATGTGATGAACTTGTGGTCAGCATCTTTGTCAACCCGGCTCAATTTGGGCCTAATGAAGACTTGGATTCCTACCCTTCAGACATTGAAAATGATCTTGCCCTTGCCCAAAAAACCGGTGTGTCCGCAATTTTTTTACCCAATAAAGAACATATCTATCCTGAAAACTTTCAAACCCAAATTAAACTTCAATATCTTCCAAAATTTTTATGCGGGAAATTCAGACCGGTTCATTTTGCAGGTGTTGCAACCGTGGTCACCAAATTGTTTAATATTGTTATGCCTGATATTGCCATATTCGGGCAAAAAGATTATCAGCAGCTTCAGGTTATTCGACAACTTACACTGGATCTGGATTTTGACATCAAAATTATAGCAGGAGATATCTTCCGGGAAGAAGACGGCCTTGCAATGAGTTCGAGGAACGCCTATCTTTCCAAACTTCAAAGGGCGTCCGCCTTAAGTCTTTCAAAATCATTGAATCTGGCCAAAGAATTAATTGCCGGGGGGGAGAAAAACCCTGTGGCCATCAAAAACCGGATAGAAACATTTATTTGTACATTTCCTGAAACAAATATAGAATATATTTCCTTTTGCAATCCTAAAACCCTTGAGGCTATTGACAGCATAGAAAATCAGGTCTTACTGGCAATAGCTGTGAAAATAGGAAAAACAAGATTAATTGATAATGCCCTTATTGATCATCCTTCACAATAATTATCCTGCATTCTTTCAGAAACGTATGGCGCTCTGTTGCTTTTTCCAACAGGCGGTAATCCGACATGCTGATAACGATGGCGGTATTGGGTTTTCCCTCTTTGCGAAGCCCCTTGAAAACCATGGGATTATTGCCAATTCTCTTGTCCTTTAATGCCTGATCCATACTGCAAAGATATTTGCAGACACCATTTTGAACCGCAAACTCTCTGCTGATAAAAACGGAAGAATATATGTTATGGCCCTGTTCGCTGACAACCAAAGGATTAAGCACAGGTTCAACTCCAAGCCCTCTTGCATCAATGATCAAACCCGTGTAGAAATTTTCTCCTGTCATTTTAATATCTTCCCGGGGTATATCAGGGCTGATTTTTGATATCTGGCGAATTTCTTCCGGCAATATCAATTGTAAAAAGCTACCAAACATACTGGTTTCAATCATTATTTCCACAGAAAGGGCGGAAGTATAATACTGTTTTAAAATGATTGCATCCCTTGCTGTTTTCTCCATACCCGCCAAAATGACATCGTTTTTGGAAGCATACTCTCCCACGCTCAAAATATTATTAATTTTTATTTGTTTTAAAATATCTATGAGCTGCCGGTTTGCCCCTGCCCTTGCTGATCCGGGAACCGATTCATGGGAGGTTTCCCTGTTATCTTCAGGAGACGCCTTACCAATTGCAGAGATCTTTCCAGTGCTCCAGTTTATAGTCCCATTTTCAAATTGGGTAATGCAATGATACCCCTTAGGTTGATCCTGGCTTGCCATACAAAAGGAATAAAAAAAGATTGCGGCAATAATACAGCCATACGCCAGGCACCGTCTGTTTCGTTTCATGTTTTTCTTTTGCACGCTGTTAACTTTTTAAAAAATTTAATTCAATAAAGTCGGCAATCTGACTGATCTCTTCAAGTCCAAACAAAGGCACATCCGGATGATAGTCCGAATCTGTAACAAAGGCGATCAAATTTTCATCCTCCATGCAAAGCGGTTCTTTGTGCACACTTTGGGTCCTGAAAACTTCTATTTTCGGCAGATTTTGCTTTTTAAATCCCTCTGCTAGAATTATATCCATATCAGAAAGATAAGATCTCATCTTTTCAATATAGCCATGGTTGTCGTCTTTAATCATTGCGACTTTATTTTGAGTAATAACAAGAGTGGCCCTGGCACCTGCTTTTCTGTGACGCCAGCTGTCTTTGCCTTCTTTGTCCATTTCAAACCCGTCATGGGCATGCTTTACAGATCCTGTTTTGTACCCTCTTTGTGTCAGAAGGGGGATCAATTTTTCAAGAAGAGTGGTCTTTCCGGAGTTGGATTTCCCTACAATGGTAATTATCTTTGGTTTCATTTTCGTTGTCTTCACAGCCTTTTATTAAATTTTCATAAAAATAGTCTTCGAAACAAAGAAAGTCAAGCCGGGAAAAGCTCAGCCGGGAAATCGCATGTAAAAGGAAAGAGCTGAAGACCTTTACAAAGAAAGAACCCGCTTATATGATACATATTATGATATAAAAATTGATTGCGACTCAATGACAGCAGAACAAGTTGTTGAAAAAGCAGTGAAATATTTATCTTGAGGCAAAGGGAGACCTATTATGGAAGAAATGCTGTCAACCAGAGAAGTTGCAAGGTTTTTAAACGTAAATGAAAAAATGATATATTCACTCATTGCGGAAAAAGGTCTGCCTGCCTCCAAAGTTACAGGAAAATGGTTATTCCCCATACATCTGGTTCGGCAGTGGATAGAAGTCGGTACCGAAAATTACCCCCAACTTGCCAAACTTCCCCCTTATCACGGGCTTGTCCTCATTGCCGGCAGTAATGACTTATTGCTGGATAAAATTATTTCAACCTTTAATCTTAAACACAAAGAGCATATGGCCATGTTCGGTATTGCAGGTTCCATGGGCGGTTTAAGGGCCTTGAAGCATAATCTTTGCCACATTGCCGCCAGCCATCTTATTGCAGACAACGAAGAGTATAATTTTCCTTTCTTAAAAGATGAAATGAACCAGATGCCGGCAGTGGTAAATTTCTGTTTAAGAGAGCAGGGCATTATTGTCCAGAAAGGGAATCCAAAAAACATCCAATCGGCAAAAGACCTTGGCAAACCAGGCATCAGAATCATCAATCGCCCCTTAGGTACAGGAACCCGGCAGCTTTTTGATAAAGAGCTGAAAAAATCAGGGATAAAAGGCGAAACCATAGACGGATATGGAAATACTTTATCCAGACATATGGATGTTGGTTTACAAATCCTGACAAACAAAGCAGATGCAGGCCCCGGCATCAGACCGGTTTCCATAGTTCTGGGGCTTGATTTTATTCCCCTTTGCTGGGAACGGTTTGATTTGCTCATCACTAAAGAGCGATTTTTTGATCAGGGTATCCAGCTTTTCTTATCTCTTTTAAAAGGAAAAGTGATTCAGGCCACTGCCGAAGAGTTCGGCGGTTATGATTTATCCTATACCGGTAAAATGCTTTACCCGGAACCAGAATCTGAATAAACCTTTTTTACCCGGACTGTCAAAGCAGATACAATCTCATAATTAATTGTATTTATCCTGTTTGCCAATTCATCTGCGCCAAGGGTTTCATCCCCCTGGGAACCGATCAACACGGCTTCATCACCCGGATTTACACCAGGGATGTCGCCCACATCAATCATGGTCTGGTCCATGCAGATCCGGCCGACAACAGGCGCCCTGTGTCCTTTTACAAGCATAATGCCATTGGAGGAAAACCGTCTTGAAAACCCATCGGCATACCCGACGGGTACCGAGGCAAGCCTTGTCGCCTTTTGGGTTACATGGGTCATTCCATAGCTGACGCAAAATCCTTTGGAAACCTCTCTTACCGCCGTCACAATGGATTTTAATGTCATGGCCGGACCCAGTTTTACTTTTGACTGATCCACCTCACCGGAAGGGTAGAGCCCATAAATGGAAATGCCGGCTCTCACCATATCAAAATGAGACCCGGGAAATTCAATAATTCCTGCACTGTTTGCAGCGTGACAGGTCGAAAGTTCGATTCCCTTTTTCTTTAAATCATCCAGCAAAGATGCAAACAACTCTATCTGTAAGTCTGTATAGTGTCTATCCTTGCAGTCGGCAGCGGCGAAATGGGTATAGGCACCCTTAAGATCAATACCCGGCAATTTTACAAGTTCTTGAATTTCTTTTAATACCTGTTTTCTTGCCGATTTATCGGCCAGGGTTTTCTTTTTTCCAATAACCATGCCGACCCTGCCCATTCCGGTATCAATCTTTAAATGCACCTTAACAGATTTGTTTAACAATTTTGCTTTATTGGACAAGGCCTTAGCCATCTTTAGATCATACACGGTAGCAACCAGATCCAGGTCTTTTATCATGGCGGCCTGTGCCGGATGGATATATCCGAAAACCAGCAAAGGCGCATCGATCCCGGCCTTCCGAAGTTCAACAGCTTCGTTGAGCCTTGCTACCCCCAGCCAGTCAGCGCCACTTTGAAGAGCTTTTTGGGCTACCTTTACCGCCCCGTGGCCATAACCATCCGCCTTGACCACTGCCATGAATTTAGATTTTTTGTCTGTAATTCGTTTTAGATTTTGAATATTCTTCTGGATGGTATCAAGATCGATACAGGCCTTTACAAGAGGATATTCCATGCATCCTTCCTTTCCAGGAGATTTTCACCTTTAACGGATAACCGATGTTATAACATATTTATCGATTGTCTCTTTTAGTTCAAGCATCTCTTTATCAGAAAAAAAGTTATTATCCGCTTTTAAAAATTTTGGATCAAGTACTTTTACGTTCCTTGAGCACTTCTGAAGAATATATTTTGATGCGCCCATTATCATTTCCCCGACATCCTTCATGATTTCTTTGCTGACAAACGGTCTGGTGCAAGTGGTTCTGAACTCATAGGCAGGTGCTTTTTCCATTAAAAGGCGGATGCTCTCTAAAATTTTTTGGGTCTCAAATTTTCCCGGTACGACAAGATGATAATTTTCAAGGCTGGTTTTTATATCCATGGAAATAAAATCAACCAGCCTGTCTTCAAAAAGCTTTGCCAGTACGTGGGGACAGGTCCCGTTGCTGTCCAGCTTCAACTTATATCCCATATCCTTAACTTTCCGGCAAAATGCTATCAAATCTTTTTGCAGTGTGGGTTCTCCGCCTGTGATCACAAGGCCTTCCAAAAAACCTTTTCTTTTTTCAAGAAATTCAAAGATCTTGTTTTCATCATAAAGATCGCCAGCCTCCTTTTTGGGGCTGGCGATCAGATCAGGGTTATGGCAGTACGGGCATATAAAATTACACCCTTGTGTAAAAACGATGCAAGCTATGGTTTCAGGAAAGTCAATCAGAGAATTTTTTTGAAACCCACCAATATTCATCTTTAAGCTTTCTTTATCAGGCTACATTAAATGTCTTACGCATGAAAAATTCTGTCTGTTTTCCTTTATTCCATTGCCCGACAGGTCTTAAGTATCCGACAACTCTTGAGTAGACTTCAGTTTCTGCATCACAGGTGTCACATTTTTCATGCTCCCCTGAAAGATATCCATGGGACGGGCAGACACTGAATGTCGGGGTCAATGTAAAATACGGCAGTTTAAACGAGTTGGACACCTTGTCCACTAGATTTTTTACAACCTCGATGTCCGTAACTTCTTCCCCCAGGAAAAGATGCTGGACAGTTCCGCCCGTATATTTAACCTGCAGCCTGTCCTGAAGTTCCAGGGCTTCAAAAATATCGTCGGTATAGTTTACCGGCAGATGGGTGGAATTGGTATAGAACGGATCTTTACCCTGCTTGTATTCGTCTTCATTGGCACAGATAATATCTTCAAATTTGGCCTTGTCCATACTGGCAAACCGGTAGGTGGTGCCTTCGGCCGGGGTTGCTTCAAGATTGAAGATTTCATCGGTTTCTTCCTGCAATTGTTCAATTTTAGCTCTGATATGGTCCATGACCTTTACGGCAAAATCCTGCCCGTTTTGTGTGGCAATGCCTTCTCCCATAAGGTTGAGACAGGCCTCATTCATGCCCAGGATGCCGATGGTTGAAAAATGGTTGCGCCAGTAAACACCGGTACTCTCTTTAATTTTTCTTAAATAAAATTTTGAATAGGGATAAAGATCACCCTCTGTAAATTTTTCAAGGATCTTTCGTTTAATGCTCAATGAGTCTGCTGAATATTTGATTAGGGTATCCAGTCTTTTAAAGAAGTCGTTTTCATCCTTTGCCAGATAACCGATTCTAGGCATGTTTATAGTGACAACCCCAATGGAGCCGGTCAATGGATTGGCACCAAACAAGCCGCCTCCCCTTTTTCTGAGTTCCCTGTTGTCCAGCCTTAACCGACAACACATGGAACGGGCATCTTCAGGATCCATGTCTGAATTTACAAAATTTGAAAAATAGGGGATGCCATATTTTCCGGTCATTTTCCAGATATTCTCAAGATTTGGATTGGTCCAGTCAAAATCCTCGGTAATATTATATGTCGGGATCGGGAAGGTAAACACCCTGCCTTTTGCATCGCCTTCCATCATGACTTCGGCAAATGCAGCATTCAGCATATCCATTTCTTCCTGATACCTGGCATAGGTCTCCTCTCCATATTCTCCACCGACGACAACGGGAGAATTCTTTAAAGTGGACGGTACGTTCAGGTCCATGGTGATATTTGTAAAAGGCGTCTGAAATCCGACCCTTGTGGGGATATTGATGTTAAATACAAATTCCTGGAGTGCCTGTTTAACTTCTTTGTAGGATAAGTTGTCTTCCCTGATAAACGGCGCTAAAAGCGTATCAAAATTGGACATGGCCTGGGCACCTGCAGCCTCGCCCTGCAATGTATAGAAAAAGTTGACAATTTGACCCAGCGCACTTCTGAAATGTTTTGGCGGAGCAGATTCCACTTTTCCTGCTACACCTTTAAACCCTTCATGCAAAAGGTCTTCTAAATCCCATCCCACACAATATACGGACAAAAGACTTAAATCATGAATATGGAGATCTCCTCTGTAATGTGCATCCCTGACGTCCGGTGGATAAATTTTGTTGAGCCAGTATTCTGCTGTAATGTCTGAAGATATGTAATTGTTCAATCCCTGGAGAGAATAACTCATATTGCTGTTTTCTTTGACTTTCCAATCCATTCTCCGAATATAGGATTCCATGAGCCCCACATTCTCTTTAATGGCAATCTTTCTGATCTGGTTATGCTGCTCCCGGTAAATAATATATGCTTTGGCAGTTTTATAAAACGGGGAGTCCAAAAGGACTCGTTCCACGATGTCCTGAATTTCTTCTACTTCGGGAATCGGCCCAATACGCAGGTCTCTTGCCAGGGTGACAACCTTCATCGTCATTTTTTTTGCTTCTCTTCCATTAAATTCACCGCTTGCCTCACCTGCTGTTTGAATAGCATGGGTAATTTTTGATGAATCAAACGATGCTATTCTTCCATCCCGTTTTTTAATTTGCTCAAACATGTATCTACCTCTTGAAATCTGATTGAAATTAACATATCTTTTGTAAACGTTTTTAATGACTATAAAAATTTTTACCTTGTGCGTCAAACTATACGCAGAATAATAAATTTAATCAACATATTGTTGTTTGTCAAGAAAAAAATCTATATATTGTGATTTTAACAAACGTTTAATAGAAACACAAATGCAATTAGATCAAAATCCATTTTTCAGAAAAACCATAACACCATGGTATGATTCAAATTTTGCCTGCTGGACACTTATCACCATAATGTTCTTTGTGTTTGCCTTTGCTATTGCCGGCGTTTTTGTCGGTTCCGACAATCAGAATTTCCATGAACATGTATGGTTTCCAGGCTTTTTGGCATTTTTAAGCTTGTTTCTTGTGGTTAAAATATTTTTAAGACTTAAAAGACGTTCAAAAAACAACTAACCGCCCTTTAACAACACATCAATAAGGTGGTACAAAATTTTTGCCGTCACACCCCAGATCAGGACATCTTCATAGGGATATGTCAGATGCATAACATTGGGTGCCTGTCGATGAAACTCTTTTTCTTTGTGCAGATCAATCAAATACTTTAACGGAATCTGAAATACTCTGGATATTTCAGACCTGTCATAATTAATGGCTTCTTTTTGATTCCAGATACCGATCCAGGCTTCAATATCTTTGCTGTTAATAGTTTGAAAGTGCCCTAGCGAACCGAGAACCTCTACGTTTTCCCGGTTTATCCCCATTTCTTCTGTAAGTTCCCTTAAAGCCGTATCCTTTGTTGAAAGATCCTTCTTGTCTTTATGCCCACCTGGAAATGCCATCTGGTTGGCCCAGGGATATCCTTTTACATCTGCTTTCTGGATAAACACCAGTTCAATTTCCTTATTAAAAACAAATAATGCAATCACACTGGTTGACTGAAACAGACCATCGTCCGGAGGCCCGGGGTGAGATCCGTTTTGAACTGCTGATCGAATAATACTGATACACTTATTTTTATCCATGAAAACCTTCACCTGAAATATTCAAACAAAACCCGAAAAAGATACAAGGAAAAAGTGTCATTGTCAAATATCCAGATTTTTAATAAACAACCCGATACCTTAAAAAAAGGGGCGGGTTTTCATTTTTCACCCTGGCAAAGCATAAAACCTTGTTATGGAATCAAATTTTATGCAATAATATCCAAACAACTATAGTATGAAAGCAATACCTTAACATGAATACTTATTTGGAATGGTATGAATGAAATCTTTTGAAGAAGTCTCGCTCCTGTATGAAATCAGTGAAGCACTGAACCAGCACATGGACATGAAAAAATCTTTGTTCAAGGTATTAAGTGTTCTATCTGAATCCTTGAATCTGGTCAGAGGAATCATCTTTCTGATCAACTCTGAAACCGGCGAAATCCGGATTGAAATTGCCCATGGTATTTCCGAAGATACCACTCGTCAAATTAAGTACCTTCCCGGTGAAGGCATCATCGGCAAAGTTATTCAAAGCGGAGAATCGGCTGTTGTCCCACGGATAAGCGAAGAACCATTGTTCCTGGATAAAACCCATTCAAGGGATATTGTAGAAGGCCAGGACTATTCTTATATCTGCGTCCCCATAAAAAAAGATAACCGTGTCGTCGGTGCCATCAGTGCGGATAGACCATTTGAAGGCAAAAAATCCCTGGGAAAAGGAGAAAAACTCTTATCGGTTGTGGCAGCCATGGTGGCCCACCATGTCATCAATATAGAAACCATCCGGGTTGAAAAAGAGCAGTTAAAAACAGAAAACCTTCGGCTGAAATCAGAGCTTGAAAACAGATACAGCTTTACCAATATCATTGGAAATTCCAACAAAATGAGGGAAGTCTTTCAAATGATTTCCCAGGTATCTTCTTCTTCAGCAACTGTTCTAATCCGGGGAGAAAGCGGTACAGGAAAGGAGCTTGTCGCTAATTCCATTCATTATAACAGTGATAGAAACCAAAAGCCCTTTATCAAAATAAATTGTGCCGCCATACCGGAAAACCTTATCGAAAGCGAATTGTTCGGCCATGAGAAAGGGGCGTTTACCGGAGCTTCCCACCAGAAAAAAGGGAAGTTTGAAATAGCAGATCACGGAACCATCTTTTTAGATGAAATCGGTAGCATGGCGCCTTCCGCCCAGGTAAAACTGTTAAGAGTCCTACAGGAAAAAGAATTTGAAAGAATAGGGGGATATAAGCCCATAAAAAGCGATGTCAGAATTGTTGCCGCCACCAATTCAAATCTTGAAGAGATGCTTCAACAGGGCAACTTCAGAGATGATCTTTATTTCAGGCTGAATGTATTCCCCATTTACATTCCAAGCCTTAGAATGAGAAAAACAGATGTGATTCTGCTGGCTGATCACTTTCTTGAAAAATACAGAAAAGAACATGGTAAAGATATCAAAAGGATCACAACCCCTGCCATTGACATGATGATGGAATACCACTGGCCCGGAAATGTAAGAGAGCTTGAAAACTGTATTGAACGGGCTGTCATCCTCTGTAATGAAGGGGCCATCCACAGTTATCATCTTCCAGCCACTCTTCAAACAGGAATCAAATCCAAAACCCTTCCCCTCTCTCTTGAAGATGCTGTAGCCCATCTTGAAAAAGAAATTCTAATGGATTCTTTGAAAAACACTAAAGGAAACATTAATAAGGCGGCAAAAGTGATTGGGGTTACTGTCAGGAAATTTTCTTATAAAGCGACTAAATATAATATCAATTATAAGGATTACAGATAATTTGAGGGCTATGCCATGAAAAAAATGTTTTTTTTCGTATTTCTATTGTCGGTTTTGTTCCTTTTTTTTGCCTGTGAGAATGATAAAATAAAACCGGGGTTTTCAGGAAACGGCGCAGCCGACAAAATATCTGACCCTGAAAATATTACCACCGTTGAAAAACAGGACATCACCCAGATGTATGAAGCTGTCGGAACCATCCGGCCGCTGACAGAATCCGTGATTGAATCTCAGGTAAGTGCGCAGGTTATAAAAGTATCCTGTGTTCCGGGTACGGCCGTAAAAAAAGGACAGCTTCTCATCCAGCTTGATGCAAGACAACTCACAACCCGACTCCAACAGGCAAAAGAAGGACTTGCCGTTGCAAAAAACAACCTGAAACAGAATTATAAATCCATGGATGAAGCAAAGGCCGGCTTTGACCAGGCAAAAGCGGCATACAACAGAATGGAAAAGCTGTTTGAATCAGATATTGTAACATCTCAAAAGCTTGAAATTGACAAAGCAGGGTATCTTCAAGCAAAAGCACGACTTGAAAAATCCCAGGAAGCTGAACTATCGTCAAAAGCATCCATCAGACAGGCTGAAGAACTTGTTAAAGAAGCCCAAATCGCTCTTGGCTATTCCGCGATTACATCACCGGCAACCGGTGTGGTGGTGGAAAGAATGATTGATCCGGGAGATCTTGCCGTCCCGGGGAAACCGCTTTTAATGATCCAGACCAGCGGCGCCTTAAGGCTTGAGGCCAATGTAAGGGAGGGGTTGATCAGTCGTATCATTCTGGGAAATAATTATCAGGTCAGAATTGAAACCATAGGGAAAACCGTGGTGTCAAAAATAGATGAAATTGTGCCCTATGCTGATCCAACCACCCGGACCTTTCTGGTAAAGGCATCCCTGCCGGACACACCGGGCATTTATCCGGGAATGTTTGGAAGGCTTCTTATCCCGGTTGAAAAAGAAAAAACCCTTCTCATTCCGCAAAAGGCTGTGATCCGGGCAGGTCAGCTTGAACTGGTTTATGTAAAAAAAGATGGCGCCTGGCAATCGGTCTATATCAAAACAGGAAAGATCTTTGATGAAAAAATTGAAGTGCTTGCAGGGCTCACCGGAAATGAAACCATAGGATACAAATAGCAAATGGTTAAAAAACAAAATTCAATTCTTACCCGTATCGTAAAGCTTTTTTTAACCTCCCAGCTCTCTATTATGCTGATAGTTATCTCCTTGTGCTTAGGGGCATTCAGCATCTATATCACCCCGAAAGAAGAGGAACCCCAGATCGTTGTCCCCATGGCAGATGTTTATGTGGAAGCACCGGGGGCAAATCCCGGAGAGATAGAAAAGCTTGTGGCAACACCCCTTGAAAAAATGCTCTGGGAAATTGACGGGGTTGAGTATGTTTATTCCATGTCCACAAGAGAAAAAGCCATTGTGACTGTCCGTTTTTTTGTGGGAGAAGACAGGGAAAACTCTCTTGTAAAGCTTCACAACAAAATACAGATGAACCTTGACAGGGTGCCGCCCATCGTCACCAGCTGGCTGATCAAACCCATTGAAATAGACGATGTCCCTATTTTAAATCTCACCCTTTATTCAGACAAATACAGTGATCATGAGCTTCAAAGGGTAGGAGAAGAACTGATCGCAAGACTGTCAAGGCTTGACAATATTTCAAGGTCTTCCATTTATGGCGGCAGAAAGAGAGAAATCCGGGTTGAACTTGACCCCCTGCGGATGAAGGGGTTTGGCGTTTCAATACAGGACATTGAACAGGCGCTTAAAGGGGCGGATGTCTCCACCCAGGCCGGAGTCTTTAATAAAAACAATATCCAAATCACGATTACCAGCAGTTCTTTTTTAACCTCTGTGGACGAAGTAAAAGCCCTTGTGATAACTTCAAGACAGTCAAAACCGGTCTGTCTTGAAGATGTGGCTAATATCATTGACGGTCCTAAGGAGGCAGATTCCTATACCCGGATCGGCTTTTCCAATTTTTATAAAAAGACCCATGACATTCAGTCTGACAGGCCTCTATCCTTTCCCTCCGTGACCTTGGCGTTTTCAAAAAAAAAGGGAACCAATGCCGTCACAGTGGCCCAAGACCTTCTTGATGAGGTTGAAAAACTAAAAAACACCATCATTCCCGGCGGCATTTATATCGAAGTGACCCGGAATTATGGCAAAACTGCCCAGACCAAGGTCAACGAGCTGTTAAAGTCCCTTGGGTTTGCCATTGTTTCTGTCGTTATCCTTTTGGCTTTCACCCTGGGATGGCGGGAAGCCTGTGTCGTTGCCCTTGCGGTTCCCATATCCTTTTCTTTGGCCCTTTTTATGAATTATATTTTCGGGTATACCATAAACCGGGTCACCCTGTTTGCCCTGATTCTCTCTTTGGGGCTGGTGGTGGATGATCCCATCACCAATGTTGACAATATCCAGCGGCATATTAAGGAAAAAGTTTTCATGCCCTTTGAGGCCACTCTTTATGCTGTACAAGAGGTGCTGCCACCGGTGATCATGTCAACCATCGCCATTATTGTCTGTTTTACGCCCCTGGCTTTTATTACCGGCATGATGGGTCCCTATATGGCACCCATGGCAATCAATGTGCCTCTGACAGTGACCTTTTCAACGGTTTGTGCCCTTACCATTGTTCCCTGGGTATCTTATAAACTGTTAAAAAACGTTAAAAAAAAAACCGAAAAGAAAAAAAAATCAAAGCGATATCTGGCTAAATTTTACAAAGCTGTCCTGACCCCCTTCCTGAATAAACAATACATGCGGATCTTATTGTTCATTGTGATCATCATTCTTTTAATCGGATCATGTTCCCTTGCTGTATTCAGGCTTGTGCCGATGAAGCTTTTGCCCTTTGACAATAAAAACGAATTCCAGATCGTGATAGATATGCCCGAAGGAACATCCCTTGAATATACGGACCGGGTGGTCCGGGAATTTGAAAGTTATCTGAAGACCGTCAATGAGGTCACCAATTTTGTGTCCTTTACCGGAATATCATCCCCCATGGATTTTAACGGCATGGTCCGGCATTATTTCATCCGTAAAGGCAGCCATCTTGCAGACATCCGGGTCAACCTGGCCCATAAATCTGACAGAGACCAGCAAAGCCATACCATCCTTTTGCGCATCAGAAAAGATCTTGAAAAAATCGCCAGAGAAAACAATGCCCGTGTTCAGCTGGTGGAAGTACCGCCGGGGCCGCCTGTTCTATCCACCCTTGTGGCTGAAATCTATGGCAGTTATGACAAAACCTATGAAGAATTGTTACATGGCGCGGAACATATTAAAACCATCATGGAACAGGAACCCAACGTTGCCGATGTAAAAATCATGACAGAAAAAAACAGCAACCGGATGGACATAGTTGTTGACAGAAAAAAAGCCGCCTTGCACGGGATTACTACAAAAACCATTCTTGACGCCCTGAAGAGTGCCGTGGGAGGCATCACCCCTGCAAGCCTTCATATGGACCCTGAAAGAAATCCACTCTGGATCAAGGTTGTTCTGCCCCGGGACATACGGTCCGACATGATATCCATCTCCCACATTCCCATAAGGTCTTCCATGGGCAAAATGATCCCCCTGGCTGAACTTGTTCGTGTGGTTGAACTAAAAACCCAAAAACCCATTTACCATAAAAATCTTGAACCGGTTGTCTATGTTGTTGGAGAGATGACCGGCAGGGCACCCGGAGAAGCGGTTCTGGATATGATGAAAACGCTTAAAGACAATCCGGCTGAAAACGGGATTCGTGTCAACTGGGCGGGAGAGGGTGAATGGAAAATTACCCTGAGAGTCTTCAGGGATATGGGTCTTGCCTTTGCCGCAGCTCTTCTTGGCATCTATTTTATCCTGGTGATTAATACAGAGTCTTACTTTATGCCCATGTTAATCATGATGGCCATTCCTCTGACCATCCTTGGAATTATGCCGGGATTTTTTATTTTAAACCTTTTTACCAGAAGCGTCGGCGGATTCAATGACCCTGTCTTTTTTACCGCCACAAGCATGATCGGCATGATAGCCCTTGGTGGTATCGTGATCCGAAACGCCCTGGTATTGATCGAGTTTATTCAGGATGCCATTAAAAAAGGCCTTCCATTCAAGGATGCCATTTTAATCAGCGGAGTAGTCAGGATGCGGCCCATTTTATTAACGGCTTTAACGACTGCCATCGGTGCCTTTCCCATCACGTTTGACCCTGTTTTTTCAGGGCTGGCATGGGCATTGATATTCGGCTTATTTGCATCAACGCTGTTTACACTTTTGGTTATTCCGGTCACTTATTATGCGGTTTATAAAAAAGAATACGAGAGATAACTGAACACTTTTTGAGTTTATTTATTAAACTGTTTTTATTGAGGTGAAAAGATAACGATCAAAGACTTAGCAACACCATCAACGCCGCGCAGGGCATGGGGGATACTGGAGTCAAAATAAATACAGTCACCTTTTTCAAGCAGATGGATCTGTTCAGAACTTCTGAACTCAACAACGCCATCCATGACAAAATGAAACTCTTCTCCTTTGTGGTCATTATAAAGCAGCTCTTCTTCTTTCCTATGCTCTATCTCTACAACAAACGGCTCCATGTGTTTTCCCACCATAGGATATGCCAAAGACTCCCATCGATACCCGACTTTGGATTCGTTTTTATGATGAAACAATTTTTTAACGCTGTACCGTTCATGTTTTCTTACTACCACAATCCGGTCTCTCTTTTCATGATCCCGGAAAAAATAACTGATTTTTACACCAAGAGCGGTTGAAATCTTAATCAGCGTGGCAATGGGAGGTGCAGCTATATTATTTTCAATCTGCGAGAGCAACGGCTTGGAAAGTCCGGTCAGATTTGAGACTTCTTGAAGCGTTAAAGCCCTTTGCTTACGAAGGTTTCGAATTTTATTGCCCAGGTTAAGTGCAGCAACTTCTTCTTTCACTTTGTTTCCTGTTTTAGGTGACATCTTTGCTTCACTTCCTTTTAAAATATTTCAGGTTTTTTTTTGAAAATATTTAACAAAAAACAAAAAAGTTTAACACGATGGAACATTGAGATCAAGGCTATTTTCGCCAAGACTACTTATCAATGGCGGCAATCACATTTTACCCTTACGATTCTTGCCATGATATTTGTTGTTCCCGAAGAACTCGCCCATTAGGGAATAATGTTCAGCAGCCAGTTGATTGGTTGGATCACCTTCCTGTGTCATGGCTCTCAAGATTTCTTTTTCTTCTTTCATTGGTAAACGACCTGTCATGTGGACACAACCAACCTGTTTTTTGTCCCGGTTGGTAAAGAGCGCCGTTGCTTCTGCCCGGCCATTCTCCTCTATTTTGGTGATGGTCACGGTACATTGGATGGTATCGCCAAAATAAACAGGGCGGATGAATTTAAAATTCATGCCTGTGGCAAGCCACCCCACTTGGCCACCAAACTCACAGATCATTGACCCGACCAGGAGACCGTGGCAGATAAACCCTTTAAAACCTTTTTTATCTGTCCAGCGCCCATCATAATGAACCGGATTGTAGTCCCTTGTCATATCACCAAATAACAGGGTGTCTTCTTTTGTAAATGTTCTTTGATATGTAAATGTATCATCTGGTTTAAGACCACTGATAGCTTTTAACCGGATTGGGTTTGCCATATTCTATTTTCCCTTTATAAAAAAACTTTTCACTTTTTTCTTTAACACCTTGCCCATTGTATTTTTAGGAATATTGTCTGTAAACAGAATTTTTTTTGGACATTTCCAATCATGAAGCTTTTCCTTGCACACAGATTTTATTTTGGCTTCAGTCAATTCAACCCCTTCTGTTTTTTGAACCAGGGCCACCACTTTTTCACCCCGAAAAAACGTAATGGCTTTTTCCCTGCCATATGTTTCAAAACTGTCTTCAAACCATGTATTGATTGATTCTATTGCCATTTCAATCTCTCCGTCGTATTTAACACCCCATGGGTCATGTTATTATATGAAGAAGCTCTGGTTTTAAGACACCTTCAGTAATCCTTTAAGTTGATTTTTTATCTGACGAGACAGGCTTTTGAGCGGTTAATATTCTTACAGACAACTCTATTGTTCTTGCTAAAAACTGTTCCATTTCAACTGGTCTGACCGGTTTTGCCGACGGGGATTTGTGCTTGAGCGGATCAAGCAGTTTTCCGTTTTTCTTCATCCGGAAATCCAAATGGGGACCTGTTGCATACCCTGTCATTCCAACATATCCGATCACATCTCCCTGCAACACGCTTTTCTTTTTTTTCATGCCTTTGGCAAATTTGCTCATATGGTTATACCCGGTAGTATATCCATTAGAATGATGAATGTTAATATAATTTCCCATGCCCTTGTTGTAACCGATTTCCGCGATAATACCGTCTCCAACAGTTTTTATGGGTGTACCTTTTGGAGCAGCATAGTCAACTCCTGGATGTGACCGATACACTTTAAAAATAGGGTGAAGCCTTTTTTTAGTAAATTTGGATGTAATTCGTGAAAACGCAAGCGGTGCTTTTAAAAATGCTTTTTGAAGTGATCTCCCGTTCTCATCATAATATCCTGACACCCCTTTTGAGCTTTTGTGCAAAAAGGCTTTAAAACAAGTATTGTTATTGGTAAAAAAGGCTGCCTGAATATTACCATAGCCTGAAAGCTTACCATCGCGATACCGTTTTTCCACAAGAACCTTGAACTGGTCACCAGATTGGATATCTCTGATAAAATCAATGTCCCATGCAAAAATATCAGACAATTTCCATGCAAGTTTGCTTTGCTCCCCTGATTTTCTTACGGCTTCAAACAGGCTGGATGTAATTGTAGAAGATACCACCTCAAGAGATAGATCATATTCGATTGGTGCCTGGATTATGGAAAATCTGCCATTTTCTTTTTGAACAACCAGCCTGACTTCTTTGTTGATTTCATATTCAACCCCAACCAGATTATTCTCCTGCAAAATAATTTTATACGGCTGACCTTTTCTGATGTGTGTTAAAGAGAAATTATCCGAACTCAGCCTGCTTATCTCGTATATGGTTTTCAGGGGAAGATATTTATTGAGTAAAGAAGATGCCGTATCTCCTCGTTTCACGACTCCTTTTACAACTTGAATATCAGGGTGAATGGTTGAAAAGGCTTTTGGAATCTTTTTGTCTGAATTTGATGCAAAAACATTATTTAACCCGAAGTTAAAAATAATGCTGGCAAAGAACAGTATAAAAATAATTTTTTTTGGGCAGGTCATTTTCAGGCTCCAGCGTATTCTCATGTCTTATTCCCAATTTATATAATAAGTTAGCTAAATTGTTTAGCACCACATACCAACAAACATTTTTAGTAAAGGGCCGGAAATTTAGTTCCCGACCCTTTCTGCATAATTTTTATCTGCTTAAAGCGTTATTTTTCTTCTTTACCAGCATCAGCCATCATCTTAAGCACGGTGTATTTATCCGTCACTTCTCCTTCTATTTTAGCTCTCAGCCGTTTTGATTCTTCGGGGAAGCTCTTTTCAAGAGCAGCAAACCTGGTTTCACCGCCAAGAAATTCCTGCAAAGTTCCGTCGGGAGCTTTTGAATCAAGAATAAACGGATTTTTTCCTTCTTTGACCAATTCAGGGTTATACCTGTATAATGGCCAGTAACCGGATTCAACCGCGAGTTTTCCTTCAAGCTGTGATTTACCCATGCCTTTTCTGATACCCTGGTTAATACATGGGGCATAACAGATAATTAAGGATGGTCCGGGATATCTTTCCGCTTCAAGGAAGGCTTTCATGGTCTGATTCTTGTTTGCCCCCATGGAGATGGATGCCACATAGACATATCCGTAACTCATGATCATGCGGCCCATGTCTTTTTTAACCATTTTTTTGCCCGACGCGGCATATTTTGCAATGGCACCGGTCGGTGTTGCCTTGGAAGACTGACCGCCCGTATTGGAATAGACTTCTGTATCCATAACCAGGATATTAATATCGTCTCCGGATGCAAGGACATGATCCAGGCCACCAAATCCAATATCATAGGCATAGCCGTCACCACCAAAGACCCAGTGGGATTTTTTCACAAATATATCTTTTTCATCATAGATTTCTTTTAAGATGCCATGGGTTTCATCTTTTAACAGGGTTTTTAATGCAAAGCTAAATTTTTTGGATTCTTCTGCATCATCTTTCCCTGCAAGCCAGCCGTTTAATGCATCTTTTAGTTCTGAGGATATATCGGTTTCAAGGGCCTGTTCAACCTTTGATGCCAGAGCTTTTTTCCTGGTATTGGTGGCCAGCATCATGCCATACCCGAATTCTGCTGCATCTTCAAACAAAGAACTTGCATATGCCGGACCTGCCCCATCTGCGTTTGTGCAGTATGGTGTTGCAGGAGCGGAACCGCCCCAGATTGAGGAGCATCCGGTGGCATTGGCAATGGTCATTCTTTCACCAAAAAGCTGTGTCAATAGTTTTGCATAGGGTGTTTCACCACAGCCTGCACATGCGCCGGAGAACTCAAGAAGAGGCTGATAAAGCTGACTTCCCTTAACAGTTCCCCTTTTAAGGATATCGGTTTTAAATGGAATGGTTTTGGAAAATTTATAATTTTCAAGCTGGCCTTCAAGCTGGCCGGCCAGAGGTTTCATCTCAAGGGCAGGGATTTTGGAAGGACAAATATCTGCACAGTTTCCACAGCCCAGACAATCTAATGGATTTACCTGAATTCTGAATTGATACTCTTCCATACCCTTGCCTTTACCATCAACAGCAACAAAGTTTTCAGGGGCATTACCAAGTTCCTCTTTTGTAGTAACAATCGGGATAATTGCTGCATGAGGACAGACAAAGGCACACTGGTTGCACTGAATACAATTTTCAGGAATCCATTCCGGAACATTAATAGCAACCCCTCTTTTTTCATACTGGGAGGTTCCCTGTTCAAAAATACCATCCGGTGAAAATGCACTGACCGGAAGATCGTCTCCGCCCTGAGCATTAATTTTTTTCATGACATTATCCACAAACGGGGTGGTCTTTTCAACAAGCTTTTCTTTTCTTACACCATCTTTCCAGAATTCAGGAATCTCAATTTCAATCAGATTATCAAGGGTTTTATCAACGGCTTCAATATTCATTGAAACAATTTTTTCACCTTTTTTACCGAACTTGGCTTTTATGTCTTCCTTTAAAAGGCCGATTGCTTTTTCAACCGGAAGAACATTGGCAAGGTTAAAAAAGCAAGTCTGCATGATCATGTTGATCCGACCGCCTAAGCCCACTTCACCGGCAATTTTAACGGCATCAATATTAAAAAACTTGATCTTTTTATCATAAATGGTTTTTCTGACATCACCGGGAATTGATTCTTCCATATCTTCAACAGACCAGGATGAGTTCAAAAGAAAGGTTCCCCCTTCTTTAATTCCCTTTAGGACATCATAAATCTCTACATAGTTGGATTTATGACAGGCCACAAAATCAGGATGGTCAATCATGTAAGTTGATTTGATGGGCACATCACCAAATCTTAAATGGGATACGGTCAGCCCCCCTGATTTTTTTGAATCATAGGCAAAGTACCCTTGGGCATATTTATCGGTGTTATCGCCGATAATAGCGATAGCACTCTGGTTTGCACCAACGGTTCCGTCAGCACCAAGGCCCCAGAATTTAGAAGCAATGGTTCCTTCAGGTGCCGGGTTAAAACCTGTTTTTACTTCAAGGGATGTGTGGGTTACATCATCAACAATACCCACTGTAAAATGATTTTTCGGGTGGATGGATTTCATGTTGTCATAAACAGCCTTAATCATATTCGGGTTAAATTCTTTGGAAGACAGACCATATCTGCCGCCAACTATTTTAGGGCTTTCACCATATTCCATAAATGCCGTGCATACATCTGTGTAAAGGGGGTCGCCAATAGCACCGGGTTCCTTGGTCCTGTCAAGCACAGTAAGGGTCTCAACTGTTGACGGAATAGCCCTCAAAAAACTCTGGGTATCAAAAGGTCTGTAAAGACGAACTTTTACAAGCCCGAGTCTTTCGCCTTGAGTATTAAGCTGGTTAATGGATTCTTCTATGGCTTCACAGCCGGAGCCCATGGCGACAATCACCCTGTCAGCTTCAGGGTCTCCCACATAATCAAACAAATTATATTCCCGTCCGGTCAGATTGCTGACTTTTTTCATGTAGTCGTTCACAATGGCTGGAAGTTTTAAATAGTATGAGTTGGCAGCTTCCCTGCCCTGGAAAAAAATATCCGGGTTTTGGGCCGTTCCTCTTGTATCAGGGTGTTCCGGGTTTATGGCGCGGTTTTTAAATGCTTTATAGGCATCATAATTAAACAGAGATGCCATATCTTCATATTCAATCATTTCTATCTTCTGGATTTCATGGGAAGTTCTAAACCCCTCATAAAAATGCATAAAAGGCACCCGGGCTTCCATGGTTGCGAGATGAGCAACTAAAGCAAGATCCTGAGCCTCCTGGACCGAATTGGACGACAATATGGCAAAGCCTGTCTGACGGGCAGCCATGACATCCTGATGATCACCAAAAATGGATAGTGCATGGCCGGAAATAGAGCGGGCAGTCACATGAAAAACACAGGGAAGAAGCTCTCCTGCGATTTTATACATATTAGGTATCTTGAGTAAAAGACCCTGGGATGCTGTAAAGCTTGACGTAAGAGCTCCTGCTGCAAGAGAACCGTGAACCGTTCCTGCCGCACCTGCTTCAGACTGCATCTGTTTAATATTCAATACCTGGCCGAATATGTTTTTTCTGCCTTTTGACGCCCAGCTGTCTGCGATTTCACCCAAGGGGCTTGAAGGCGTAATCGGATATATGGCTGCAACTTCACTCATGGCATAGGCCACATGGGTTGCGGCTGTATTTCCGTCAATAGTCTGCGTTCTCTTTTTCATAGTTTTTACCTCATTTATAAATATGAAAATAATTAAAATTCCAATATAGCCTTTAACCCATACAATAACTGGCTGAATAAGTAAATAATTAAAGAAACTCGACAACTTAAGATATCGTGTAAAATGTGTCAATACACAATAATTAAAAGAAGAGTTCTGTTTTTTTTCATTAAACTGTGATAAAAAGGCCCGGTGCGACTAATATATTTTTTTAATAAAAATAACTATTTATAACAAGGATAAAGGTATGGGATTAATCTCTTCAACACATTCTGTCAGCCGGTATCATATTGATGGAAAAATTGAGGGCTCTATAACAGAAGAAGTGCGAAATGGTCTAATAAAACATTCCATCCCAAAAATAGAAAGTGAATATGATGAAATTTCAGCAGGCTGGGCACCGGTTGAAAGTCCTTATAATCCTGATTTTGATAAATTTTCCTTTTTGTTTGGAACTTATTTTCTTTTTTCTTTGAGAATTGATAAAAAATCGATCCCGGCCAAATTAATTCAAAAATATATGGCCCTTGAAATTGAAAAAAAGAAGGGAAAATCAGGAAGAGATTTTATTTCTAAAAATGAAAAATCAGAAATAAAAGAAATAGTTATAGATATTTTAATGCATAAAGTTCCAGCCATTCCCAATATATATGATGTCCTCTGGGATTATGAAGAAAAAAATTTATACCTTTATACCACACAGAAAGCAGCCAATGAGTTTTTTGAAACCCTGTTTTTAAAATCATTTAATTTAAAACCCGTAAGACTGTTTCCCTATACCATTGTTGAAACCCAATCAACTTTTTCAAACCCTCAAAAAGACAGGGTATTAACGCTTGCCCCTTTAAAATATTCGAGGTAATTTTTATGCTTGATATTGCAACTGGTTATAATAAATATAAATTTCTTGGAAATGACTTTTTAACCTGGATCTGGTTTTTAATTGAAACCAATCGGAATATATCATCCCTTTTAAAGACAAAAGATGTTGTCACTCTTGAAGTTGGTAATTCAATTGTCCTTGAAAATAAATTAGGGGATAAATCAAAGGAAAAAATTACCATAAAAGGGGATCAGGCGGGTCTTGAAGAAGGAACCACCGCATTGAAAAAAGGTGCGTGGGTTACCCAGATTAACCTGATTTTTAAAATTAATAAAGATGAGTATAAATTTACTATAAAGGGGGAAAGTTTTAATATTACCGGTCTTAAAACCCCAAAAACAGAACTGTCTAAAAAAGAAGATGAAATTGAAGGTTTGGTATTGGAAAAAGCTTTCTTTTGTTTTAAAATTTTCGAAGTTATTGACATTCTTTTTTTAAATTATCTTGAACAAAGAACGGCAGATGATTGGAATAGTAAAGGATTACAAGATGTTAAAAACTGGATTGGGTCATTTTAATAAAATTTTAAAAACCGGGTAGTTTTGAACACTATAAAATAAAGAGATAAAATTGCTAAGTTTTTATTGAAGAACAAACATAAGTATAAATAGTTATTAAAAAATATATATTATAACTTTAAATAGTTATAACGTTTTGAACATTTAAACACCCTTTATTGTTATTATTATTTTTTACTAAGTATTTAATTAATAAACTCACCTTTATTTAATAATTGATAAATCAAATAATTTGATATAAATATTGAGGGATGTATAATTTTAAAAAAGGATATTTAAATGAAATTTTCGTTTGACAAAAAAGATATTCTGGACGTTCTTTCAAAAATTCAGGGATTAACAGGAAGAAAAACCAATTTAGCCATTACATCTGATATTCTTATCAAAGCAATGGGATCTGGAATCACTATCACAGCCAATGATCTGGAAACCATTTTTCTTGGGACCTATGAGGCCCAGGTGGAAACAGAAGGTGTTTTATCTATTAATTCGAAAAAATTTTTTGAAATTATCAGAGAATACCCGGAAAATAAAATTTTTATTAATGAAATAGAAAACAGATGGGTTGAAATTGGAAAAGGAGACAGTATTTTTCATATTGTATCTTCTGATTATGAAAATTTTCCTGAGACACCGATCATAGAAAATATAGAATTTATTGAAATTAATTCCACAGATCTGAAAAAGATGGTTGATGTAGCCTCTATTGTGAATTATTCAGGTGAAGAAAAACGGATTTATGTTATAGGATCCCTGATTGAAAAAATATCAACAGATGCTGGCGAAAGATTAAGAATAGTATCAACGGATTCAAGACGGCTTCATTGTTATGATACAGAGTTCAAAGGAGAACTCTTGTTACCGGATGAAAGTGTGATTATTCCTAAAAAAGGGTTGTCTGAATTGAGCAAATTCATCGACAGCAGTAAAGGTGGTATAAAAGTGGGAGTTAAAAACAACCACTTTATTTTTCAAAATAAAAATGAATCCATCATGATCAAACTTCTTGAAGGAGAGTATCCTGATTATAAACCCGTGATAAATCACGAAAACATGATTCCCATTGAAATGGACAAAATTATGTTTTCAACCCTTATGAAGCGGGTATCTATTTTAACCTCTGATGATTACAAAAGCGTGATTTTAAATTTCAAGAACAATGAGCTTTTGGTTACTATTACCAATCCTGAAATAGGCGAATCAAAAGAGCAGATGATGATCTCATTTTCCGACGAAGAAATTAAAAGTGCCTTTAATCCGAGATATTTTATAGAAGCCCTAAGTCTTTTTGAAGAAAACATGGTTGTTATAAATATTAAAGACAGTAAAAGTCCTTGTATTATTAAAGGTCTTGATGATGATAAACTTGTTTGTGTAATAATGGCGATGCATATATCATAACATAGAGGTCACGCGTGAATAAAAATAAAACAAGCAAAGAGTATAGTGCGAATAGTATAAAAGTACTTGAAGGTCTCGAAGCCGTACGGAAAAGACCATCTATGTATATAGGAAACATTGATCTTCAAGGCCTTCACCACCTGGTTTATGAAGTGGTGGATAATAGTATTGATGAGGCTATGGCAGGACATTGCGACCGGATCATTGTGACCATTCATCCGGACATGCGTGTGAGTGTGGAAGATAATGGTCGCGGGATTCCTGTTGAAATGCATGAAACAGAACACATACCGGCATGTGAAGTGGTTATGACCAAACTCCATGCCGGGGGAAAGTTTGACAAAGACTCCTATAAAGTATCCGGCGGGTTGCACGGGGTGGGAATTTCCGTTGTAAATGCCCTTTCCCAGCTCCTTGAAATGGAAGTCTATAAAAATGGAAAAATTTATTATCAGTCTTATTCCAAAGGAAAGGTGCTGACCGAACTGGCCATTAAAGGGGATACGGATAAACGGGGAACAAAGATTACATTCAGCCCTGATTTTGAAATCATGAACGAGAATGAATTTGTGTACGAGACCCTTACCCGGAGAATGAGAGAGCTTGCCTTTTTAAACAAAGGTGTCAGAATTATTATCGAAGATGAACGGTCTGCTGAAAAAGAGGATTTTTATTATGAGGGCGGAATCGTTTCTTTTGTTGAGTATCTGAACCGGTCCTGCACAGTTTTGCATGATCCCATTCATATTGAAGGGACTAAAAAGGATGTACAGGTTGAAGTAGCTATTCAATATAATGATACATTTAAGGAAAAACTCTATTCATTTGCCAACAATATCAAGACCATTGAAGGCGGATTTCATGTGTCAGGTTTTAAAGGTGCATTAACCCGTACAGTGAACTCTTATATTTCTTCGGGATCAAACAATCTGCCTAAAAACATGCAGAATATTAAAATCGGCGGTGATGATATGAGAGAAGGCCTTGCTGTTATTATATCCGTGAAACTGATGGAGCCCCAGTTTGAGGGTCAGACAAAAACAAAGCTTGGGAACAATGAAGTTAAAGGGATTGTTGAATCCCTTCTCAATAAAAAATTGGGCCATTATCTCGAGGAAAATCCGACTGTCGCAAGGAAAATTATTGGCAAGGCTGTTGATGCGGCAAGGGCCAGGGATGCCGCCAAAAGAGCCAGGGAACTTGCCAGAAAAAAAGGGACTCTGATGGATTCATCCTTACCGGGAAAACTTGCCGAATGCCAGTATGCAGACCCTGCTGAAAGAGAATTATTTCTCGTGGAGGGAGACTCTGCAGGTGGCAGTGCCAAACAGGGAAGAGACAGACGCTTCCAGGCCATACTTCCCCTTAAGGGAAAAATTTTAAATGTTGAAAAGGCCAGGTTTGATAAAATTCTGCGAAGTGATGAAATTAAAAACATTATTACGGTTCTTGGAACCGGTGTTGGCAGCGAAGAGTATGATATTGAAAAAATCAGATATCATAAAGTTGTGATTATGACGGATGCGGATGTTGACGGATCTCATATCAGGACCCTGTTGTTAACCTTTTTTTACAGGCAGATGCCGGATCTGGTTTCAAAAGGATATCTATATATTGCCCAGCCGCCTCTTTTCAGGGTGGGTTCAAGAAAAAGCGGAGTCTACCTGAAAAACGAAGAAGAGTATTCCAATTACCTGGTAAAGAGAGTTGCCGGGCAGAAAGATATTTTTCTAAACAGAAACAAAGAACCGCTTTTAGAAGATGAGTTTTATTCTTTTTTAATCGATTTGTCTAATTATTATAATGCAGTGAATCTGTTAAAGAAAAGAGATATGGACACAAATCTTTTACTTACCCTGATTAAAAACGGAGTGAAAGATAAATTTTTTCTTGAGGAAAAGCAAAATTTTCTTTCCCTTTCAGAAGATCTTGGAAAGAATGGATATGCCTTTGGTGAAATAGAGTATGACCCGGAAAGAAACATCTTTGAAATGGATATATATGAGAAAGAAGAAAAACAGCTTCTTTTGAGGGTTGGCAGAGAAATTCTGGCCACCGGTGATTACAAAAGAATGTTAAAGGGATATGAAAAAATCAGACACTTTGATAAACCGCCTTTTTCTATATCTGCCAAGCAATCAGATGCACTGACAAAAAAAGAGTATCTTTTTGATGATACCAACAGCCTGTTTGAGTTTGTCATGTCAGAAGCTAAAAAAGGTATCAATACCCAGCGTTACAAGGGTCTGGGTGAAATGAATGCAGACCAGCTCTGGGAAACCACCATGAATCCTGAAAAAAGAAATATGCTTCAGGTGGAGATTGAAGATGCTGAAAAAGCCGATGAAATTTTCACCCTTCTGATGGGTGAGGAAGTGGAACCCAGAAGAAACTTTATTCAAAAGCATGCCCTTGAGGTCTCTTCGCTCGATTATTGATAGAGTTGTTTAAAATAAAAGGCTGGTGAACAGATCCCCCAATTCACCATCAAAAAAAATAAAAAACCCCGTTGCGCTTGATGGCTCAAGCAGATAGAATATTTGTGCAACCAAAAAACTATCATCAACGGGGTGAAATAAATATGACACAAGGCGTGCTACCATTCAAGTATGAAC
>NZ_JAUWQB010000028.1 GCF_030611305.1 Desulfobacula sp.
GTTCATACTTGAATGGTAGCACGCCTTGTGTCATATTTATTTCACCCCGTTGATGATAGTTTTTTGGTTGCACAAATATTCTATCTGCTTGAGCCATCAAGCGCAACGGGGTTTTTTATTTTTTTTGATGGTGAATTGGGGCAGTATTATAGTGGAATGAAAAATATCAAATCCATAGACTATCTTTATTTGTAGCAATAAGAGCCTCTTGCAGATAAAACGAAAATTCACTTCGAATAGTTTATAAAGGGCCCACGTTCTTATCATTTAGGCTTTTTTTGCCATAAAAATGTTAAAATATGGATTTTAAGACATAGTTATCCCTCAGCACCCATTCTTGCCATTCTTGTGATTTGTATTGTTTCGATAAATTTCAAGCCTAAGTGACAAACCGTATAAGCTGATCCGCTGTTAATACTATTATGCCAAACATAAGATGGGTCATGACTTTAGCATGACCGCGAACCCTAATCATCTTTCCTCCAAATTCATCTTTTAATCGGCCATTGACCCTTTCTACATTGGATCTTTCATTGTATCGGACATCCGTCGGGTTTTTAAAATTTAAAAATTTACAGCGTTTGGCTTCGGCTTTGAGTTCTTGTTTCCTTTCTTTATTGCCACGGGGATTCATGTCTATTATTGGAACGTGTCCCAGAGACCGGCTATGTTGCTTTATAATTGGTGAATCATATGCTGAATCCATTAAATCATATAGATTGCTTACCTGCTGATTGGTCAGTTCGGCCAAGGGAAGTGCGACCTGACTATCGTGCACCGAGGCTGATGTCAAAACACAGCTAATGGGGATATGGCCGTCTGCCGCATCAATATGTAATTTATATCCGGCCCAGGATTTTTTATAGCCCTTGCTGTTCATTTTGGTTCCCACATCACAAGCCTTGGGCAAATCTTCGAGCATTTCATTTACGGACCCCCTTGCACTATCTTAATGGTAGATTTTGCAGTATCAAATGGAGTCCTATTCTTGATCAGAACAACAAATCCACTCAATGCAAAATAGATGGAAATAAGTATAAATATTCCGCCGACAACAACCCGAGGGATTAATGAAATACTGACCAGACGAATGGGGGAAAGGTATTCCAACAAAAGACCAATTCCTAAACATGCGAAGAAATATAGCGGTGGCGGTATACGAATAGGCGCACTATCATTTGGTTCATTTCCTATCATTGGTTTTTTTGATTTTTTTTCCATCATTGGTTTTAATGATCATTTAACAAGTAATTGAGCAATTAGCCGCATATCATTAAAATATGGGGTATGTCTGACTATGTAAATTAAAAGAAATCTGAATCAAAATATCGTATCAATATTTCTGAAGTCCGTAAAGAAATATCTATTATTTGGCTAATCGCAATCAAATGAACAAATATTTCATTAAGGTTGATCAACGACAAATATTTTTTTCCTGCGCAGGTATTATAGCTGACGCTGATCATCCCCTGGTTAAATGGAATGGATAATACCCTTGCTGAAATAAAAATATGTAATGTCCTGAGTAAATAAGCATGGTTGTTTTGAAACAGGAATCAGAGGGGTATTGATCCTTTATTTATAACTTAAAACCATCACCGTACTCTTTTTAACCCTGTCTACAACATCGGATTTACTCTTTGAATGATTACTTTTTTTTGTTTCTGTTGGATGGTCTATTTGATACTGTATTTTTGCTGCAAGGCCCTGGGCTTCAGATAATTGTTGAGGTGTTAAAGATTCAGCGATAATATCCCTCAGCTCTATAGATGTTTTTTCCCCTTGTGATGCTGCTAAGCTTGACCAAACATAAGCAAGTTTATAATTTTGAGTGACTCCTTCGCCATTATAATACATATTCCCAAGATTAAATTGAGAAAGAGCATCTCCTTGTGCTGCTGCTTTAGTATACCAGTATACAGCCTGTTTGTAATCTTGTGGTACTCCTTCGCCATTATAATACATCCACCCAAGATTATACTGAGTCGTAGCATATCCCTGCTCAGCTGCTTTTTTCCACCATTCTACAGCCTGCTTGTAATCCTGTAGTACTCCTTCGCTATTATAATACATCCACCCAAGATTATACTGAGCCTTAGCATATCCCTGCTCAGCTGCTTTCTTGAACCAGTATACAGCCTGTTTGTAATCCTGCGGTACTCCTTGGCCATTATAATACATATTCCCAAGATTAAATTGAGAAAGAGCATCTCCTTGTGCTGCTGCTTTAGTATACCAGTATACAGCCTGTTTGTAATCCTGCGGTACTCCTTGGCCATTATCATACATCCACCCAAGATTATACTGAGCCTTAGCATGTCCCTGCTCAGCTTTTTTTAAAGTATCTTCAAATTCACCACCGAAAACAGGACTGGTACAACATAGAATCAACAAGGTAAGAATTAAGATTTTTTTCATATATTTTATTCTTCCATATTTAAGAACTAAAAAACATCCTCTAGTCATAAAAAAGCCGATTCCTGAACCGATAACCTTTCCCTTATTATTTATTTTTGGAAGGGCCGGGAAAACTAATAGCAGTTATTCTCGCCAGCTCTGTATGCGACCAGATTAATATAAAATATAGTTCAAGAATTTCATATCAACAATTTTTGTGCATGTAAAGGCATTTCAACAAATCAACTTTTGTGGAAATATAATTTAATCAGGAAGGATATGCCGGAATGTTTTTTATTGGAGACTTACTGTAACAAAGATGGCACGTTCTTACTAAAATATGTAGATAAAAAAAATCACCCGGCTGCTATCATTAAAATCAAAAACATTTCAATCTCCAAAATTTTATACGGCATTCCAGATAGGGTTTGATTGATCCTATCGTCGAGATTCCATCTGGAGGTTGGAAATACGGTTGGAAAAAATTTATTTAAAAACTATCAGTGGTACGCCCGGCCCGATTCGAACGGGCGGCCTATGGATTCGAAGTCCAGCGCTCTATCCAGCTGAGCTACGGGCGCACAGGTTTGTGAAGTCGATATTAGATAACACAATGATAAATCTTTTTACAACTTTTAGAAAAAAATGGGGTGAGTGACGGGGCTTGAACCCGCGACCCCCAGGACCACAACCTAGTGCTCTACCAGCTGAGCTACACCCACCGCAAAAAACTTATCTTAATTATCAGAACTTGATCAATTTTTCAACACCTTTTTGATGCGGCCGGATTCAGAACCATATTTTACATTGACCTTGAAGTATCGTTTGACTATTATTCTTGCGTATAAATATTTTATTAAAGGAATTTTGTTTATGAATGCTTTTTTAATATTTGTTGTCAGGCTTATTCTAGGTCTTGTATTCGGTATCTTCCTTATCCGGCTGTTCAGGCCGGAATGGGGTGTTTACCATGGCGTTGTCACAGGACTTATTTTAGTCGCTCTGGCTTATGGCATGGCGCTTTTCAAAAAAAAGAAATAAAAACTTAGGATTTGTACCCATTGGAAAAAAATATCATTTTAGGAACTGCAGGACACATCGACCATGGCAAGACAAGTCTTGTCAAAGCGCTGACAGGAATTGAAACAGACCGGCTGAAAGAGGAAAAAGAACGGGGCATTACCATTGAACTGGGATTTGCATTACTTGATCTTCCCAATGGGCAGCATATCGGCATCGTGGATATGCCGGGCCATGAAAAATTTGTAAAAAATATGGTGGCCGGTTCCAGTGGAATTGATGTGGTCACAATGGTGATTGCGGCCGATGAGGGCGTCATGCCCCAGACAAGGGAGCATATGGAAATCTGCAACCTCATGGGGATTGAGCATGGAATGATTGCCTTGACCAAAATAGACATGGTGGATGAAGATCTTTTAGAGCTTGCCCTTGAGGATATCAATGATTTTGTGCAGGGTACTTTTCTTGAAGACAAGCCAATTTGTCCTGTTTCATCTGTCACAAATGAAGGGCTTGATGAATTTATCAAAACCCTTGAAACCATCTGCAGCACCCTTCCTGAAAGAAAATTTTCCTCCATTTTCAGGCTGCCCGTGGACCGTGTCTTTTCAATGAAAGGATTTGGCACGGTGATTACCGGAACCCTGACTTCCGGCAGTATCAATGTCGGGGATGATATCATGGTCTATCCCAAACGGATTATCTCCAAAGTCAGGGGGATTCAGGTTCACAGCTCAAGTGTTGATACGGCAGGTCCCGGCACCCGAACAGCCATTAATTTTCAGGGGCTTGATAAAGAATCCGTCAGCCGTGGAGATGTCCTGTCTACTCCTGATACCTTGATTGAAAGCTATATGGTGGATGCCCATTTCCTTTATTTAAAAAGCAATTCAAAACCTGCAAAAAACAGAACCAGAGTAAGATTTCATTCAGGAACCAGTGAGATACTCGGATATCTGATACTGCTTGACAGGGAAGAGCTGCTGCCCGGAGACGACGCTCCGGTTCAGTTCCGGCTTGAGTCCCCTGTCTGTTGTATCAAGGATGACAGGTACGTAATTCGAAGCTATTCACCCGTAAAAACAATTGGCGGCGGCACCATATTAAATCCAGCCTCCCAAAAGCACAAACTGTTTGATGCGACTGTCATCCAGGGGCTGGAGAACCTGTTACTGAATGATAATGATCAAACCATATCCTTCTTTCTTTCTTTAAAAGGATACCAGGGGCTGTCCTTTTCCCAGTTGCGGGTTATGACCAATATCCCGGATAAAAAATTAAGCGCAGGTTTGCAGAAACTGCTTGCCAAACAACAGGTTATCCAGATCGATAAAGAAAAGCAGATTTATGTTAATGGCTCCTTTTTTAACGATTTCAAAGAAAAACTTATCCAAAAACTTGAAGTCTACCACGCAGACAACCCTTTAAAGGAGGGCATGCCGACCCAGGAACTTAAATCCAAGTTTCAGTATATCGATAGCACAAAGTTTTTTAATATTCTTTTTACAAAACTGTCCAGGGAAAAACTCATAGTTCTGGATAAAAATATTGCAAAGTTGTCTACCCATGAAGTGGCGCTTCAGGTTGATCAGCAGGATGTCAAAGAAAAAATCAAAAAAATCTATCAGGCATCGGGATTGACACCACCGTTTTTCAGAACCATCTGCCAGGATCTTGACATTGATAAAAAAAATGCAACAGATGTTCTCCATATGCTGATTGATGAAAAAGCCATTGTTAAAACAAAGGATGACCTTTACTTTGATTCAAGGGAAATCGAAAAACTTGAACAAAAGCTGATTGCATTCCTGAAAGAGAATGAATCCATCACCACTCCTGAATTTAAAGACATGACCGGAGTATCGAGAAAATATGTCATCCCCTTAATTGAATACTTTGATTCCACAAACCTGACGATCCGTGTGGGAGACACACGGCAGCTGCGACGAAAAATCTAAAGGATTTTTTCGGCAAACGCTTCAACAATATTGTTCAGGCGAACTTTGCCTTCCAAAGTGAGTCCAAACCTGTGTCCCTTAAACCGGCCCAATGATCCGTCAAGTACAGGCTTCAGGATATCTCTAAATTGTTCTTTAAAGGATACGCGAAACAGGGTTTGAAATTTTTCAACATCCAGACCCTCAAGAGTGCGAAGCCTGAGCATGATCATCTCCATCATTTTCTGTTCACGGGTCAAAGTTTCCCGGTCTTCAACAGGTCGTCTGCCCGAATCAATATCTTTTATATATGTGTCAATACTCTTGTGGTTCCAGCACCTTGTTTTCCCGTCATAGGAGTGGGCAGCAGCCCCGAACCCGTAATACGACGTCATCTCCCAATATTTTGAGTTGTGCTTTGACCGGTTTCTCCTACCCTTTGAAAAATTGGAAATCTCATAATGCTCATATTTATTATTGCTTAAAAATTGGGAGGTTTTTTTAAACAGCGTTGATATGGCCGTACTGCCAAGGGGATCGAACAATCCTTTTTTTAATTTTTCATCAAGGGGGGTTCCAGGCTCAATGGTGAGCATATAACAGGACAGGTGGGGCGGCATCATCTTAAGTGCCTTTTTTAAATCTTCCAGCCATATGTTTTGTGTTTCAAAGGGAAGCCCGTAGATTAAATCCATGCTGATATTGTCAAATCCTGCCTTGCCGGCATCATCAATAGCGTTGATTGCCTGTTCTGCGGTATGAATTCTTTTCAAAAACTTGAGTTTGTCATCATTAAATGACTGGGCACCGATACTGAGCCTGTTGATTCCGGCTCTTTTTAATTGGCTCAGGTAGTCAAAATCAATCGTTCCCGGGTTAACTTCAAGTGTGATTTCGACATCCCGAAACACAGAAAAATTCTCTCCAATGGCCTGTAAAAGGTTTTCAACATCTTTAATGGAAAGAAGAGAGGGGGTTCCGCCACCAAAGTATATGGTGTCAATTTTCTCCTTTAAACCGGATCGTTTTTCAATCTCTTTTAGAAGGGATTGAACGTAAGCAGGAATCAAAGAAAGATTGGTCCTTGAATAAAAATCACAATAGACACATTTTTTAACACAAAACGGAACGTGGATATAAATAGACTTTTGATCAGACAAAACGCTTCATCAGATCATCAATAACAAAATCTACATTTTCAGGCGTCACCCCGTAAAGATCACAGGTCTGCTTTACCCTTTCAAGATGGGGACTGTCATCCATATCATCGGGTCCCCGGAAAAATCCCATCCGTCTGCCGATCTGGTATAAAATCCTTTTTTCCGGTTCAAGGTCGAAAAATCGATCAATAATACCAATCATTTTCTCTTTGTCTTCCGGCATTTTTCCATCAATGGTCTCAAACAGGTTCAGGATATGATCACTTTTGATATAGGAATTGATCCCGTCAAGGCTTTCGATAAACAGCCTTAACTCTTTGGCCATCATGGCATCATTCGGCTTTTGAAACTCCCCTTTTTTAGTTTCTTCAGAAAGGACGGTTCCGTTTGTTACCGCCAGGGTCCTGATCCTGATAAAATCCGGATTAATGCTGTTGAGTGCCAAAGCAGTTTCCATGGCATGCTCTATGGAATAATCCATGCCGCCAAGGCCGGGCATGACATATTCCGACAGCTCCATTCGGGCCTGTTTTACCTTTAACCCCGCCTTGATATGACTTGCTTTGGTGGCCCCTTTTCTGATTTTCTTTAATACAATGTCCGATCCGGATTCCATGCCCACATGAATACGATTTAATCCTGCATCGGCAATCCGCTGCAAATCATTCTGCTTGATACGGACAATGGTATGGCTTCTTGCGTATGAGGTAATCCTGTCAACGTCTGGAAAACATTTTTTTATATGTTCAAGCACAAACACCAGGTCATCGGGTTTCATAATCAATGAGTTGGCATCCTGTAAAAAAATGGATTTCATGCCCGATGCATACCAGTTCATAGCAGCACTAAGAGCCATCTGGTCTTTTTCTTCAAAACTATTGTAAAGGGTGGTAATGACTTTACTGTCAGCATATCCGCCCGGCTTGACAATCTGCTGGATTCTTTCAATATAGCCTTGCAGAACATCAATATCTTTGATGACATTTCCAACAGATCTTAAAGAGAACTGCCTTTTTTTATACACCCTGCAAAAGGTACACTGGTTCCAGGGACAATTTCGCGTCAGCCGAATTAACAGGCTGCTTGCTTCACTGGGTGGACGAATGGGACCCTGCTCAAACCCTTTGTAAATATCTGTTTTTTTCTTTTTCTTTTCCATGGAATAAACTTACCTGCATTTTTCTCAATCAAAATTAATAATTTTTCGGCTCAATCTCATCACCGTGTGATCAAAATTATATAAGCATTGGAATACTTAAAGTCAATTTATTTGGGCAGATCTTGAAACTTGGTTGTCTATTGTGATACTTATCCATGACTCATAAAAAAATATCAATTTGCTATATTAAGGAGGAGGCCATGCCGGGTTTTGAAATATTTGGTGATGAAGAAAGAAAAGAAGTGACCGATGTTCTTGAAACCGGAGTTCTTTTCCGATACGGGTTTGAAGGAGCCAGGAACGGGCATTTCAAGGCCCTTGAGTTTGAAAAAAAACTTTGTAAAATTACCGATAGTAATTACAGCCATTTGTGTTCCAGCGGAACAGCAGCTCTCTGCACGGCCCTGGCTGCCTGCGGTATTGGTGCCGGGGATGAAGTCATTATTCCCGGCTTTACGTTTGTTGCTACATTTGAGGCCATAATCAATGCCGGGGCCATTCCTGTTTTCTCAGAAATTGATGAGACTCTCTGCCTGAATCCCGACAGACTTGAAGATGTGATCACTTCAAAAACCAGGGCTGTGGTTCCGGTTCATATGTGCGGCTCCATGGCGAGAATTGATGAGATTAAAAATGTTTGTGACAAAAAAGGACTGATTCTTCTTGAAGATGCCTGCCAGTCCATAGGTGCCGCCTATCAGGGGAAAGCCCTTGGAACCTTCGGGCTTGCCGGATGCTTTTCCTTTGACGCCGTCAAAACCGTGACCTGTGGCGAAGGCGGCGGCATTATTACGAACAGCAAAGAAGTATATCAAAAAGCCGACCAGTATGCTGATCACGGACATGATCACCTGGGCGGCCCTGACCGGGGGGCGGATGATCATCCCATTATAGGAACCAATTACAGGATCAGTGAACTCAACGCAGCAGTGGGCCTTGCCCAGTTGAACAAACTGGACCGGATCCTGGATACCCAGAGAAAAAACAAATTTGCTATTAAAGATGCCATGGCAGATCTGCCGGATGTCAGTTTCAGGTATATCCCTGATACAAAGGGAGATTCAGCTACCTTTTTGAGTTTTTTCCTGCCAACGGAAGATCGGGCAAGGCAGATCGCTAAAAATCTTGCTGACAACGGCGTGGGATGCCCGTACTGGTATGATAACAACTGGCATTATTACAAAAAATGGCATCACCTGAAAGAGATGAAACGCTCTGCCAAGCTTGCCTTTGAGCTTACAGGCAATCTGCCGGACTATAAAAATCTTGTGCTTGAAGAATCTGACAATATCATGAAAAGAACCCTATCCATGCAGATCATGCTGTCATGGACAAAAGAAGATGTTGAAAACAGAATTCAGGCCATAATGAAATCATTTAAAGGATAAACATGTTTAGAAATTTTAAGCTGGTTCCCAATATTATATTTGGAAGAGGCTGCTTTGCACAGCTTGACGACATTATAGACAAGCAACGGGAGAATGACGACGCCTGGGTTGTATTTGTCACAGATGATGTATTCAAGGGGAAGGCCCTGGAAAAAAAGATTCCTTTGCATGACAAGGACATGCTCTTATGGGTCAACGTGGATGATGAGCCTAAAACCGGATATGTGGATGAACTGACCCTTAAAGTAAAAGCATTTCGTTCAACACTACCCTGTGCCGTCATCGGTATCGGCGGTGGCAGCAGCATGGATCTTGCCAAATCCATATCCCTTATGCTGACAAATGTTGGGTCTTCCACCCTTTACCAGGGATGGGACCTAATTAAGAATCCTGCTGTCTGCCACATGGCAGTGCCCACCCTTTCGGGAACCGGTGCTGAAGTATCACGGACAGCTGTGCTGACAGGCCCTGAAAAAAAACTCGGCCTTAACTCCGACTACACTGTGTTTGACCAGGTGATTCTCGATCCCGAGCTGATAAAAAATATTCCAAAGGACCAGCACTTTTATACCGGCATGGACTGCTATATTCATTGTATTGAATCCCTTGAAGGCACCTATCTGAATGAGTTCTCCAAAGCCTATGGCGAAAAGGCCCTGGATCTTTGCCGCCAGGTTTTTATAGACGACCACCCGGATAAAGACGACAAGCTCATGATGGCCTCATTTTTCGGCGGCATGAGCATTGCCTATTCCCAGGTTGGCGCCTGTCATGCCCTCTCCTACGGGCTTTCCTATGTACTGGGTACCCATCATGGGATCGGCTGCTGCATCGTATTTGATTATCTGGATGAATTTTATCCTGAAGGGGTCAAAGAGTTTCGAATCATGATGGAAAAAGCCAAAATCAAACTGCCGAGAGACCTTGTTAAAAATCTTGAACCAGAACAGATTGAAAAAATGATCACTGTTGCCCTTGGCCTTGAACCCTTATGGGAAAACTGTCTGGGTAAAGACTGGAAAAATATCATGACAAGGGATAAGGCAAAATCCTTATTCCTGAAAATGTAAAAGAAAATGCCATGACAATTGCAATAATACCATCCAGATACGGATCCAGCAGGTTTGAAGGCAAACCATTAGCACTTGTTGCCGGTAAATCCATGATACAGCGGGTATATGAGCAGGCGCAAAAATCTTTGGCTGTTTCAAAAACAATCGTGGCAACGGATGACGAACGGATATTCAATGCGGTTGAAGCATTTGGCGGCCATGCCGTGATGACATCTGATGACTGCCGTTCCGGAACGGACCGGGTGGCCCAGACGGCTGATATGTTAAACCTTGGGCCGGATGAGATCATTGTCAATATCCAGGGAGACCAGCCCGTGTTTAATCCCTTGACCATTGATGAAATGATTTCACCCTTTAGCGATGATCCTGACCTTGTCATGTCCACCCTTGCATTCAAGATAAAAGATGAAAGGGAAATTACCGATCCCAAAGATGTAAAAGTCACCTTTGATCACAATGGATTTGCCCTGTATTTTTCAAGGGCCCAGATCCCCTACCCCAGGGACAAAGAGACAAAGGCGGTTTTTTACAAGCACTTGGGTTTTTATGCCTATAAAAAAAGCTTTCTGGACGAACTGGTTGCACTTCCCACAGGAACCTGTGAGCATATTGAAAAACTTGAACAATTAAGGGTGCTGGAATTCGGCTACCGGATCAAGGTGGTTATCACAGAATACGATTCCCCTGAAATTGATCTGCCCGAAGATATCAAAAGGATTGAAGCAAAACTTTTGTAACGTTAACTTGATTTTTGAGGCAGGTTTGCATTGGCGATATGATAATAAAGCTCTTCATAATGCCGGGCTGTTTTATCCCATGTATGTTTCTGGGCTGTTTCTCCGGCCTGATTTCCTATCCGCTTTCTGATATCCTTATCTTTCAGCGTATTTAAAATACCTGCCAGCTCTCTTTGATTTTGAAAAACAAAACCATTTTTACCTGTATCTATAAGAAAAGAGCACCCGGTTGAACTGCTGGTTACCACTGGAAGGCCGCATGCCATACCTTCAAGTATAGTCATCCCGAAAGCCTCTGAAATTGACGGCAAAACAACTATATCGGATAATGCGTAATATTTTATAATATTGTCTGTTAATCCGGTAAAACAAATTCTGTCTGACAGGTTATACTGTTTTACAAGATGCCTGTAATGCCCCATATGCTCTTGCCGCCCGACCACAAAAAGCTTCATATTATCACCTATTGCAGGGATGAGACGATCCAGTCCTTTTCTTCTGAACTCAGAGCCCACAAATAACACAGCAATGTCATCAGGTTTAAGATTTTCACTCTCCCTTGCATGAGAACGCTCAACTGCAATTCTTTGCGGGCTGAATTTTTCAATATCCACACCAGGTGTAATTACAAACACATCATTTGTTCTTTTATAATACGTTTTGACATCATTTTTTATGATCTCGGATACAGCCGCCAGCATATGTAAGTTTGCCTGCTTTTTTTCCATGTGGATATACAGCCACGCTCTGGGGGAAAGTCCGAATTCATTTAATTTTTTAATAAGGGACATCTTTTCCATCCCTTTTTTATATGAAAACGTGTGCAATGTGGAAACATGTCCTTCACACCCTTTATCATGGGAATGGATCACGTCATATTTTTTGTCTGCCAAAAGTTTTGAAACATCTTTGGAAAATGAATATAAAGACAGGGCGCTGGAGAATTTCAGCCTATCAGGAACTTTAAAAACATTCATTCCTTTTGTAAGGCTTTTGTCGATATTTTTGGCATAAAGGTCTATTCTGTGGCCTTTTTTCAGGATTCGCCGGGCTACCTCAACCGCATATCTCTCAGCTCCGCCTGTTGCCACAAAATTTTTTATTACAAGGGCAATATTGAGCTTATAATTATTATGCTTTTCAAGAACTGTCTGCTTTTTCATTAATCTTCCATATTATTGTGATCATGGCACATATGGTATAAAATATTGTATCAAGAGAGTGTATAAAAACAGGTTCAAAAAGACCACTTATTATAAACATTACCAAAGTTGCGACAAGACACCACCCCCAACCTTTCAGGAACTCATTTTTACCTGACTGGATTATTTTAAAACACATTCTAAAAAGTGTAATGAAAATAAATGAAAATAATATCAGACCTATAATTCCTGTTCTAACAAGCAGACTTAAAGGCATACTGTGCGGTAAAATAAAATTTACGCTTCTATATTGTTCCGGAATATTTTCCCAATATTTTTCCTGATTCATAATTTTTTTATTTTTAAAAACGTCTATGGAAAAACCCGTTCCCATTACTGGATAATCTTTTACTATTTCTAATGAATAATATAAAATTCCAATCCTTGCGTTATCATCGAAGATTTTGTCTGGAGAAATTCTATTTTTCCCAGGCAATATGGATGTTAAGGCTACCAATATAACAATGAAAGATATCAAAAAAAATTTATTTCTGGCCAGAATAATCAATGTCGAAATAACCAAAGAAATAAAAGCGCCTCGTGATTGAGTCAATAGTGTAGCCGCCACAAGTAAAATGATACCAGTTATTAAGATTGATTTCCGGAAGAAAAACTGTTCTGTGGATAACAATTGAAAAGATAAGAGAATTGAAAATATCGTTCCAAAACTTATTATATTTATAGAGAAATATGAAAAGCCAAATCTTGAAGATAATGGATTTTGTAAGGTAATATAATAATAGATTAAAGCACCTGCAAAAAATATTATTGTAGATAATACTATAACCCAGGAAAGAGTAATTATTTTGGATTTAGTGTCTAAAAAATTTATAAACAGACAATAAAAAATAATATATCTGACCAAATGAGAATAAAAGGAATGAAAGCTTTCAAAAACATTATGAGCAAAGATAGAAATTAAAAAGGCCCATACAGTAAACATGATTATAGGCAGCAACAATGGAGACTTTATTGAAAAATCTAATTTTTTCAAATAGATCAAAAACAAAGTTATGGCCAAGGGCAAATAAAAAAATATGTCCTTTATAAAATTTACACGGGGGAAAATATTCAAAAAAAGGAATAGCATAAGACAGCAGCTGATTATTTTTTTTAAACGGGTTACAGTCTTGCTGTCTAATTCGATTGTTTTATTATTAAAAATATCTGAAACATTCCTTTTTCTAATTTCTTGTATTATATGCGGTTTATCCAATACTTAATATTTCCGAAAGCAGCTTTTCCACTTCATTAACGATGTTATCTGTATCTGTTCCAATCAATTTGCAAGTGCCTGTTGTATCCGGTTTAAAAATCTTTTAAACCTTGCAAAATCGTTTTTTTTCTTTTCTTTAATTTTTGTCCAGTTTGATTGCATTACTATTCCCATATAATCTTTTGCCAAAGAATATTCTGACTCTCCCATCATTTGGGATTCAAAAAACTGTTCTTTATAGTGAAAAAATTTAAAAAACAATTTACTAGGCACAACAGGTATTTTTTTGCTGTACAAGACATATTCTCCGTAAAGCTGCATTTCGCACGGATAGTTGTATAATAGCTCATATATGGTTTTATTTTCAAGCAAAAGATGCTCTTTATAAAGACTTTTAAGTACTTTGCATGACCAGATAAGTAATGGATATCCAAAATCATAGTTTGCACCTGAACGATTAAAAAGTTTTTTAAATTTTTCTGCCATATTTATAAAATTGTCTTTGACCTTTGTATTATATTTTTCTGCAAACTCAAACAATTCTTCAGGCTCGTTCATGACTGTATAAGGAGTGGTTGCATCATGAAAAAAATCTTTTATTCCAAAAGGTCTGATAAAATAAGAATCAGAATCAAGCCATGCATAATTATGGCAAAAATTCATTCTCCAGAATTCAAGTTTGATAAGCTGCTGTAATAGATAACCAGGATAAAATTTTGGTAAAGGGCCATAAATTTTTGCAGTTTTATTTAATATCTCCTGATCTGTTAAAAAATTGCAGGGGATATCTCCAAAAAATTCCTGAAACATTGACAAATCTTTTTCAGGAACAGATAAGTATAGCAAAATATTATCAGTATTAAACCTTTGAACGCTTTGAGCCATCCTTTTAGCACGGTGCATGTCTTTATTATAAGATGCACAAAATAAGACAATTTCTTTCATTTACTTTGTTCCTTTTTATTTTTACACAACTATTATGACACTTGTTTTAAAAAACATGGTTTGGTTATTTCCATTAGTTTGTCCACTGTGTTCTCCACAGTGAAAGGAGAATTAATCTTATTTTCAAATAATTGATCATTTTCCCATTGAAAAATAAATTTTTTAAGTGCTGCTTCAATTCCTTTTACATTATCAGAATCAACCACTGGATGTCCCACAGAATTAAGGATTGAGGCCAGTTCAGAATCTTTTGATGCAATCCCTGCAATGGGCCTTTTCGTAAGCAGATATTCATAAAGTTTTGAAGGGATATACTCATTGCATGTATCTGTCTGGCCATGAATTAAAATAAGCACATCGCATCCATGCATTTTTTCAAAAACCTGCTGCCGTCCTGATTTGCCGGTTAAAGGATCAGATTCCAGACGGCCATGTTCACAAACCACATCCTCCAGTGAAAATTTTTTTACGGCGTTCTTTGATATAGAATCAAGCTTTGTACCATAAATATCAAGAACCACTTTTTTTTTCAAATGAGGTTTTTCCCTGAAAATACCTGAAAGCGCCTCCATGAAAACATAGAAATTTCTATCAGAAGCCAGGGAACCAAAATGGCCGAAATGGATTTTTCCTCTTTTTTTATACTTTACATTGGAGACATTGGGCGGATCGGCACCGGGCCTCAAAACATGGATATTGTTATCGGCTTTGGTACGTTTTTTAGCATTTTCACAAGCTTTTTCCGTGAAATATATCACAGCGCAGGCATTTTCTAAAATTACTTTTTCCAGCCATCTGTGAAAAGCATGTCTCTGATATACTTTTTTTGCACTTCCAGATTCAGAAATCAGGGGGTCATGTATCTCTGCAACCCATGGAATATTAAAAAGTTTTTTTAAAATAAAACCTGCCAGATGAGTGCTGCTTGGGCCTGCTGTGGAATAAATCAATTGCGGCTTATATTTTTTTATTACAAAAATGCCTTTTGCACTGGCGGTTATAAACCAGGACCAGTGACTGTCCAGGTTTATAAATATCTTTTCGATAATATAAAAAGGGAAACATAAAACGGTTACCGCAGCTTTTAAAACTTGAGAGAGCACTCCTTTTTGAAATTTTTTTTCTATTATTTTTCTCATTTCAAATATAATTCCTGAAGGTGCGGGGGAAATTACCTGGTAGTGAACAAATTTTTTGTCCTTCGTGCCTGTTGGCGCACTGATCACAACAGGTGCTATTCCATTTTTTATCAGAAATGGTATTTTATCTGTTATGGTATGGCTCGCCGCTCTTCCATCCATATTGAAACAATGGGCAAGGATAAGCCATTTTTTTTCATTGGAATTTTTCATTTATATCGTATAAAACCCTTATCACAAATTTATTTTTTTAATTCCATTGCCTTTTTTAAAATAAAACTTTGCATACTTATAAAAGGTTCCCTCAAAATTACCAAACGCAAGGATAAAGCCCGGCCATCCATCCAAAAATCCAAGTTTTAAAATATACATGGAGAATGCCGCCCAAAATCCGTGCAAAACAGCTTTTGGCATGCTGGATTTCTTGTTTGTCTCCATCAATTTTTCAGCTCCTAAGGTGGAATACCTGTTAGCCTTGTGAATGATCTCTTCAAGATTTTTAAATGGAATTTGATTAATAAAAGATTTCAAATATCCGCATTCTTTGTTACTTATGACTTCATATCGCTCATGAACAGCATCATTTTTAAACTTCAATGCCCCTTTCCTGAATAGCTGGGGCTGCCTGTAATCAGGATAAAACCCTGCATGCCGTATCCATTTCCCCATAAAATAATTTCTTCTCGGGACATAATAGGCATCAAGGCTGTCTTTAGAATTAATAATTTTTTGTATCTCTTCTTTGGCAAGCTGAGTACATCGCTCATCCGAATCCAGGCTGAATATCCAGTCATGACTGCATGCTTCAATGGCTTTATTTCTCAACTCTCCAAACCCGTTGAACGGTATCTGGATTACCTTTGCACCGGATTCCTCTGCAATAGTTGCTGTCTCATCCGTGCTGAATGAGTCGGCGACAATGATTTCATCTGCCCAGTCAACACTTTGAAGTGCATGTTTAATTTTCTCTTCTTCGTTATATGCAATAATATAAACAGATAGTTTACTCATTTATAGGCTATCCATCCCCTGATTCTGTAAAATTAAATGGTTGTTCAATAATATCATTCAATCCTGATTTACAGGAAAATGATTCGGATCTGAGTGTTTCTTTAAGAATTTCATCATTCCTTTCAAGAGAATCCCTCGTGCTTTCATCATGCCATAAATGGAAACAAATAGCCCTAAATGGATTTTCGTTTCTTTTTAAACCATATTTGAATAAACGTACAACTAATTCCGAGTCTTCCCTGCCCCACCCCTTAAATGCATGATTAAACCCGTTTACGGCAAAAATATCATCCCTGAAAACCCCCATATTGCAACTTCTTATTCCTGAAAGTTTCTTTACTTTATATGAAGGGAAAAAAGGAATTCTGATGATATGATGGCTGTTTGATATTTCATTTTTCAGTGTATGAATGATAAGTCTTGCTGTTGAGTTACAGTTTGTCCGGTTAAATATCTGTTCAACAGATTTTTTGACAACTACTCTTTTCCCCTGGAAAAAACACCCTTTCTGTGCCAGATCCATATGATCCCGGACAAAATATTTTCCAGGAACACAATCTCCGTCGAGAAGCAGTAAATATTCCCCGGTAGAGGCAAAAATCGCTTTATTTCTGATCCATGCCGCTCTAAAACCAATATCCTCCTGCCACACATGTTTGATACAAACCTGCTGATTTTGAAAATAAGGACGGATGATACTTTTTGTATCGTTATCAGATCCATCATCCGCTATAATAATTTCATCCGGAAGACGGGTTTGATACAAAAGACCATCCAACACTTTTTTGAGTGCATCAGGACGGTTATATGTTGTGACGATTACAGATATTTTCATGTTTGACTGACCTTTTGGTCTATTATTCTAAAAACATCCTCAGCACTTAAATCGTTCATACACCTGAAATGGGAACAGGGCTGTTTTGCATAGCATGGTGCGCAATCAAGGTCTTTTTGAATAATAGTATGAATAGTTCCGTAAGGTCCTGTCCGCACAGGATTTGCAGGTCCAAAAATGGCAAATACCGGGACATTTAATGCAGCTGCTATATGCATAGGTCCTGTATCATTGCAGACAAAAAAAGAGGCGTTACCAATTACAGGGATAAGATCTTTTAGACCTGTTCTGCCTGCAATTGAAACGGCCTTTCCATTTGAATTTTCAACAACTTCTTTTGCAATATCTGCTTCTGATTTACTTGCAATCACAACACTTGGCAGCTTAAGTTTTGAAGCAAGCCTGCCAAATTTTTCCGAAGGCCAGCGATTGGCAGGTTTCCCTGCCGAAGGAGTCATTACCACATAGTTTTGCGGCAGTTCCTTTAAAATTGAAGGATTGGAATCATAGGGAGCCAATGGATACTGAATTTTATCGTTTTGGTTTTTTTCAATTTCGCACCCCATAAATTTTGCAATTTCAAGATATCTGTCTATGGCATGGATATTCATGGATCCATGAATTTTATGGGTATAAAAAAAGGGACTTCCTTCATCAGACTCTCTAAACCCGAGTTTTATTTTTGCTCCTGAAAAATAAGTAATCATTCCAGACCTTAACAGTCCTGAAAGATCAATTGAAACATCATATTTAGAAGCTTTCAGACCCTTTCTGAGCGCATTGATATCTTTGATCGTATGATTTATATTGCCGAATTTTTTCCACTGATCCTTTTTGATCACCCATAACTTGTTAATCATGGGATGGCCTTCAAGGAATTGATGCAGGCCATGGGCCACAACCCAGTCTATTCTGGCATTGGGAAACTTTTTTTTTACAACAGCCAGAAAAGGAAGTGAATGGACAATATCACCAAGGGCACTGGGTTTGATGATCAATATATTTTTTATATCGTCAAACAAAAAATCTTCCTTAAATTCGTTGCCAGTCGTTTTTCAAAAGAGACTTACAGGTTTCCATAACCATGTCAACACTGATTTTATCCATGCATTCATGGTCTGTCGGGCAGACATCCTTCTTGCAGGGGCTACAGGGGACAGGAACCCTCACCATGATACTGTTTTCATTTGACGGAGCTGTGGCAACATAATCCGTAGAGCCGATCACGGCTGCCTGGTTGATGTTTAAAGCTGCTGCGGCATGCATCAGCCCGGAATCATTGGTGACAAATAAAGAACATTTCTCTATGAGCGCAAAGGCCTGGCCAAGACTCGTTGTACCGGCAATATTGATACAACTGTCTTTGGAGAGCCCGGCAATATATTCCCCAAGCTCATTATCCTGCGGACCGCCGAAAATCAGTATTTTAACTTTGAATTTTCGAGCCAGTTTTTTGCAAAGTTCTGCATATCTTTCCGGAAACCAACGTTTTGCTGTTCCCCCTGTTGCCCCCGGATTTATACCGATAACAGGTTTGGACGAATCAAATTCTTCTTGCTCCAGAAAATGGTTTGCAAATTCCCGGTCAGATTCACAAAGAAACAAATCCAGCTTTCTACCGTCATCTACCAGGGAAGCACCCTTTAGAATACCAATATAGTAATCAATTAAATGTCCTTTTTTTAGAGCCGGGTCCAGCTTTATACTTCTGTTTAAAAGAAGCCCTCTTGCATCAGTATTGTAACCCACCCGTTCTTTTATACCGGCCAGAAAGGAAAGCAGTCCGGCCTCAAACGCATTTTGCATGAGCACGGCCAGATCAAATTGATATTCTCTTAAATCCTTTGCAAGTTTTATCGTTCCAAATCCTTTTTTATGGCGATTATTGCTGTCATAAACCATTATCTTGTCAACATACGGGTTATTCTTATACACGGGAATCACCCATGGTTTTGCCAGAACCGTGATGGTTGCCTTAGGAAAGTTTTTTCTGACAGCCCGGATAACAGGGGTGGTCATGATGGCGTCACCAACCCAGTTGGCAGCCCGTATCATGATTTTAGCCTGGGCAGTGTGTTTGAGGTTGATAAATCCCATAGAAAATTAATTTGCCTTGATTAATTGCTGTTAATGATAGAATAAGGTTTAGTTTTCCATCGGTTATGAACCCAGAAATATTGTTCTGGATATTGCCTTACCGTTGACTCTATGGAAGATACATAGTTCTGGGTATTGTTTTCAATATCTTTGATGGGATCTCCTGTGATCTCCAAGGGAATTTCCGGTAAAAATTCCACAATATAATTCTCGTTTTTCCTTACAATGAACAATGGAACCACGGCAGCTTTAGATCGTAAAACAAGTTTCGCAAGGCCATTATTTGTACATGCAGGTCTTCCAAAATAATCAACAAACACGCCCTGGTACCAGTCAACACTCTGATCCAGCAGGGTACCGACAACACCATTATTTTTTAAAATTGTATCAATTTTTTTAGAAGCCCCTCTTAAAGGAATCATTTTTGTTCCAAATCGTTGTCTGACTTCAAGTAAAAAGCGCTCAATGGGTTGAAAATCAAATTTCCGATAAATTCCATAGGGAGCGATACCCGCTTTTGCAATGACGGCACCACCCAGCTCAAAATTCCCTAAATGACTGCATAAAAGGATAACTCCCCTGCCTTTTTTTTTAGCATTTTCAACGTGTCTTACACCTTTAAACAAAACACATTGAGACAATTCATCCCAGGTCTTACGATAGGACCAGATGACCTCAAAAAGAATGCTCACAACATTCTTAAAAACAATTTTTGTAAATCTTTGGGCTTGAGTATTTGAAAACCTTTCTGGATAGGCAAAATTTATATTTTCCAGAACAACATTTCTGTGCCGTTTATCGACCATATACCAGATAAGTCCCAACAGGTCTGAAAAAAATCTTAAAACTCTCCGGGGAAGCATTGCCAATAAATTCACCATCAGTTTTAATAACTTGTAAATTATGTCATCATTCATTGTTTTTCAGCCTTGAATTTAATAAATATTCAAACCTTTGAGGATCTTCAAAATCTATTTGAATACCGATAACAATTAAATCCAAACTCCATTTTGAATCTTGATCAAGCTTTGCCCAATCCTTTTCAGTAGTCAAAATAATATCGGCACCCATCTTCTTTGCTGACGTGTTAATCATTAAAATGTCAGACTCCTTATACCTGTAATGGTCTTTGAATTCAAGATGATCCAGGACATCAATGCCTGATTCCTTCATTGCATGTAAAAAAGATGCAGGGTTTGCAATGCCTGAAAAAAGGACTGCCTTTTTCCCCCTTAAGCCGCCAACATCGGTATAATATTCTTTTGAATTTTCGTTATGAACAATCTGTTTAAAAAGAAATGGCCGATGAAAAGTTTTAAACCAGGGACAATCAGGATAATGTCGCATCACTTCCTTAATACTACTTTCAACATTTTCATCTTTATCAGAACTTCTTGTAAAAATAATAGTATCTGCCCTTTGGGCTGAAGATTGAGGGCTTTCCCTCAAACGACCGGCAGGAAGGAATCTCTTATTGCCAAAAGGGTTTGAATAATCCAGGAGCAGGAGATCAAGATCTCTTTTAAGCTTTAAGTGTTGAAACCCGTCATCAAGCACAATCACATCAGGGTTGAATGTATTGATTGCTTTCATTCCCGCCTTAAACCTGTCTTTGCCGACCACCACAGGGAAAGATCTTCTTTGGGCCATCATATACGGTTCATCCCCTGACTCTTCGGCGTTTAAAAAAATCCGGTCACCATCGGAAACGATCACGGAATCATTTTTATATTTGCCCTTATACCCCCGGCTGATAACAACGACCTGTTTTCCCATTTCTTTTAAAACCTGGGCCACATAAATAGCTATGGGTGTTTTTCCCGCTCCCCCGACAACAATATTCCCAGCGGAAATGACAAAACAAGGCAGTGTTTTTTGCTTCAGGATTCCCTTTTTATACAACCAGAGCCAAAACCCGACACCCAAACCATACCCATATGAGATTCCGACCAAAAACCATTCAAATGAAAACATCCTGGGTTTGAAATTTCGGCCTGAAATATGTGTAATCCTTTCTTCTAATTTATTTAAGTGTTTTTCAAACAATATGAAGGGTCTCCAAATTCTTGATGATTCTTTGAACCGCACCACAATTTCTTGAAAAGACTTCAAAACTTCGACTGCCCATATGCTTCTGTATCTGTCTGTTTCCCAATATGACTTCAAGTTCTTTTTTCAATTCTTGTTCAGATTCCACCCTTTTGGCACCCCCGTGATCCATGAGCATATTTGAAATCAGCAGAAAATCCGACATATCAGACCCGAAAAGAATGGGCTTTGAAAAAGCCGCCGGTTCCAAAGGGTTATGCCCCCCTTGCCTGACCATTGATCCCCCGATAAATGCCACATCGCAAATGGCATACAGCCGGGCGAGCTCTCCTATTGTATCCACTAAAACAACATCAGGGCTTGTCTTGGATTTATCCATTGTTGACATAAAGGCCGCATGAACATCATAGGACAAAAAATAAGACAAAATTGCCGGACATCTTTCAGGATCTCTTGGGGCGAGAATCATCAAAAATCCCGGGTAATTCTTCTTCAGTTTTTTATATGCCTCACAAAGAATCTTTTCTTCTCCTTCATGGGTGGAGCCTGCAATAAATACCTGTGTTTCCTTTTGAATACCAAACCGATCCCTCATGCCTTCAACAACCCTTTTATTCATATCTTCAACAGGTTGGTCAAACTTGATATTTCCCGCAACAGATATTTTCTTTTCATCAACACCTAAGCGTTGAAACCGTTTTCCATCCAATGGAGTTTGTGCCATAATCCCGGTTAAAGAAGAAAAAACCATGAAAGAAAATTTTCTAAAAAACAGATATCCGTTTAATGAGCGCTTTGAAAGCCTGGCATTAATTAATACTATAGGAATTTGCCTTTCCTTCATTTCATATAAAAAATTGGGCCACAGGTCTGTTTCAACAATAACCACTGCATCCGGTTCTATTTGCCGACTTACTTTTTTAACGCAATAACCCAGATCAAACGGGAAATATCCCAATTGATCGATCAGTCTGGTATTTTCTTTTAGAAGCAATTGCTCAGCCATATCAAACCCGGTCTTTGTGGAAGCAGTGAAAACAATATCCAACTCTTTGTGTTGCTCCTTTAATGCTTTGACAAAGGGTACGGCTGATATGACCTCTCCTACGGAAAGGGCATGAATCCAGATTCTTTTTTTCCTACCCGGTTTCGGCTTTAAACCAGTTCCAAACCCAAACCTTAAACTTAAGGTTGCCCTTCTTTTTTCTGAAAAAAGATAGATGAACGGCAGAAACGGAACGGCAATAATAAATAAAATATTGATTATTATTTTATACAAAAAAATCATTGGATTTACTTTTCATTGCCATTATTCCGTATTGATCAAATATAAAATTCCAAAACATAAGAAAAACAGATTGGCCACCCAGGCACTGATGACCGGTGGCAGAATGGTTCCATATCCCAGAGAAAGGCAGAATCCATACATGACCCAATACATAAATGAAATCACAACACCAATGGCTATAGCCACCGGGATATTGTCCTTTGCAAATGATCTCATACCTGTGGCAGCACCTGTAAGAACCATAATGATGCAGATAAAGGGAAATGCGATTTTCCCGTTCAAATCCACCTTATAGGTTGTGGCATCATACCCTTCTTCTTCCACCTTGTTAACATATTTTTTTAATTCAAAAAAACTCATCTCTTCGGATTTTTTTGTAATTTCTCCAAGATCTTCCGGTTTAAATGTCAACGGGATAATCTTTTTATCATATGATTTTACATCATAATCCATTGAATCCTTTGCATGGATCTGCTCGATGACATTTTCAAACACCCATTTTCCTTGTTTGAAATATCCTTTTTTAGCATCAATTCTTGACTCAAGGCCAAAATTTTCCCCAAGGGATGTTATGGTGACACCAGCAACGAACTGGTTTACAGGATCATAAAAATTAATGTGAACCAGTTTATTTTTAGACTTTATCCATATATCTTTTTTTGCAGAATAAATATCGTGTCTTTTTTTTATAACATTGTATTTTATATAATTAGATCTTGCCATTGTAACCGGGATAATGGTCTCCCCCAAAAAAAATATAAGTACGGCAAAAAGTACCCCCACAAGGAGGGCCGGCTTAACAAGAAAATATACACTGATACCACTGGACTTGATGGCCAGAAGTTCATTATTCCTGTTCATCAATCCAAAAACCGTAATTGTTGCAAGTAAAATACTTGCCGGTGCCAATTGTACAAACATGAAAGGGACTTTTAAAACTACATATCCCAGGGCTCCGATAAGGGAAATATCAGAATTCAAAAATCTCTCCATCCTGGAAAGATAATCAATAAATACAAACAGAACCAGGATCAGCAACTGAATGATGGAAAAAAATTTAAAAAATTCCTTTAACCAATATTTATGCAGACATGACATATTTTATATTTTTCTTATAAACCGATTTTTTATGGCCAGTGTGGCCTTGTTAAAAAACACAGGAGGCATGACCGGTTTTTCCTTTGCATTTCTGACAAGAAAAAAAACCCCAACTCCCCCCATGATGACATTTGGCAGCCACATCGCGAAAACCGGAGGGTAATTTCCTGTTTCTCCTGCCGACCATCCAATAGCCAGAAGAAAATAATAGAGAAGAAAAAAACAAATTCCAAAACCAAATCCTGAAGACCGCCTCAAAGAATCTGACTGAACTCCCAGGGGAAAAGCGAGGAGACCTAAGGAAAGGCAGGCAAAAGGAATTGAAAACTTTTCATGCAATTCCATCAAAGCCTCGATCAAACGGGCTTTATCCTTAATCCCCGACCTTATTAACCCTACCAAAACAACCAGGCTTATCTCATCCAGGTCCTTTAATATTTTCCCATTCTTTTTATTCATGCTGTTCAAATCAATATTGATATCATAATTTTCAAACTGAAGGCTGGTTACAGATTTTTCATCAATATCCACCTGGTTGATGACCCCATTATAAAGTCTTATGGCATACACCTGCTCATCTTCAAACCGGATCAATTTTCCTGAAGGGGCAATCGAAATACTGATGACACCTTTTGTTCTCCTGTCTTCAATAAAGACGTCTTTTAATGCTTTCGTTTTCATATTCATATGGGAAACATAAATCATGACATCTTCCAATTCACAATTGAATTGCCTCTCCTGCAGGGCCGCATCAATACTTGATCTTGCAAGTTCAATACTTTTCTTTTTAATAGATAATTTACCCCAGGATACTCCAAAAACTGTGATGTACATGGTCAAAAAGACACCTGAAAAACAAAAAATCAATACCGGCGGCAATAATTTATAGAGAGATACACCAGCGCCTTTTAATGCGAGAATCTCGTTGTCTTGCGACATACGCATAAACGTCAAAAGGACGGATATCATGACAGACATGGGAATGGTGAATTCCAAAAATCTTGGAAGTGTATAAACGACCATAAGAACAACAGATGAAATATCAGCATTATAGTTCACAACCATATTGGTGATTTCCGGTATTCGTGTCATCAGAAAGACAAATGTCAGAAAAAAAAGGCTGATGGCAAAGGGAGGAAGAAGTTCCTTGAAAATATATCTGTTTATAATATTAAAACTTTTCATTTCCAGGAAAAATATAAGTTAGAGCACAAATAGTCAAGATATGATAAAAAGATTGCATGTTTTCATTACTTGATTTTCATGATAATGAATTGTCTATGAAATGTGTAATCATAGCCAATGGTGATCTTGAATATACCAGCGATATTCTACGTGTGATCAAGGATGCCCAACTAATTATCAGTGCCGATGGCGGTGCCAGGCATTTAAGAATATTAAATATTTTACCCCATGTAATGATCGGCGATTTTGACTCAATCCATCCGGATGACAAACAATTCTTCAAGAAAAAACAAGTAAAAATGATCACCTTTCCCTCAAAAAAAAATCATACTGATTCTGAACTTTGTATATCATGGGCTCTTGAAAACAATGCAACAGATATCACATTGTTAGGCGTCACCGGAACTCGACTGGATCATACCCTGGCCAATATTTTTCTTTTAAAAAAACTTGCAAGGCAAAATATCCCGGCCAGAATCATAAATAAAAACAATGAAATTCATATCGTAACAAATTTTTTAGAGCTTAAAGGCCGGCCCAAAGACTTTTTATCCATTATCCCCATTACAGAAAAAGTAACCGGAATCACTCTAAGAGGACTTGAATATCCTCTGGTAAATGCAACCATGGAAATGGGGTCTTGTCTTGGTATAAGCAATTCTTTTAAGAAGGCTGTCGCATCTGTTTCTATTGAAAAAGGTATTTTAATTGTAACAAAATCAACAGATTAACCTATATGATGAAAACTAAAAGAGAAGGTGTCCAAAGATGAGTGAACACCTTCTCTTTTAAAAAAATCAAAAAATACTAATCCCCACAGGAACCGCCGGAACCGCAGCTTCCGCATTCGGATTGTCCCATTTCAATATTGGAGTCAAGATGGAATCCCATCCCGGTAAAATCGATTTTAATATTTTCGGCTTTTCCCATAAACTCTTTATCGACAACAAATTTCAGGCCTTTAACATCAAATGTATCATCTGTATCTTTTGGCTCGTCCAGAGCCATGGCAAGTGAAGGGCCGCCTCAGCCGCCGGAATTGAGAAAAATTCTAATGGGGGTGGGTTCCTTACCCTGGAAATAGTCTGCGATCTGCGTTTTTGCAGGATCTGTCAACTCAATCATTGTAAAACTCTCCTTATTTGTTTATTTATTTTTCAGGGTTCTTCTGCCTGAATGCTCTAATTCTAATCATGCACCGTATGCATGTCAATATACTGTACAAAAGATTACAAAAATTGTAGTATATGCCGTAATTTATTTTTAAAAACAGCAATAAAAAACCGTGAAGATCAAAAAAATATAAGGACTGCCTATGAAAATACTTGTTACCGGTGGTGCCGGATACATCGGGAGCCACACTTGCGTTGAGCTTTTGAATGAAAATTATGATGTAGTTGTCCTGGATAATCTTTCCAATAGTTCTGAAAAATCTTTGGCCCGGATAAAAAACATTACCGGAAAATCACTTGAGTTCTATAAAGCAGATCTTTTGAATAAAAAAGAAATTGTTGCTGTTTTCTCTGACCATAAAATAGATGCGGTCATTCATTTTGCAGGGTTGAAAGCCGTGGGAGAGTCCTTGTTGATCCCGTTAAGGTATTTTCATAACAATGTTACCGGAACCTTAAATCTTCTTGAAGTCATGAATGATTTTAATGTAAAAAATATTGTCTTTTCTTCTTCTGCAACCGTTTATGGAAATCCTGCATCTCTTCCTATAAAAGAAGATGCTCCATTATCTGTCACCAATCCCTATGGCCGGACAAAGCTGATGATAGAAGAAATACTGCAAGACCTCTATCATTCTGACGGAAATTGGAATATTGCTCTGTTAAGATATTTTAACCCGATTGGCGCCCATGAAAGCGGTTTGATTGGGGAAGATCCTTTTGGTATTCCAAACAATCTTATGCCTTATATTTCCCAGGTAGCCGTGGGGTTCTTACCCCAGCTCAGTGTATTTGGGAATGATTATGATACCCCGGACGGAACCGGTGTCAGAGACTTTATTCATGTGGTGGATCTGGCACTGGGCCACATTAAAACCCTGCCAAAACTTTTTACCAGTCCTGGTGTGGTGATTTATAATCTTGGAACAGGTCTTGGCTATTCAGTCCTTGAAATGATTAAAGGATTTGAAGCGGCAAGTGGTAAAAAAATCCCTTATGAAATCACAGACAGACGGCACGGTGATATAGCAGCCTGCTGGGCAGACCCTGCCAAAGCAAAAAAGGAGCTTGGCTGGGAAGCATATAGAACACTTATAGACATGTGCAAAGATACATGGAACTGGCAGAAAAACAACCCAAGCGGATACCGAAAAACTCAATGAAAAAATAAGGATATGCACTTGAACAGCAGGCCTGTTGCCATAGGAGCAAGGTTAAAAAAATACCCGTCGATTCAAACTCTTGGGTTTAAACCCAATTTTCAGGATTATTCCGCCCGGGAACAAAAATTGATCCTGAACACAGAAAAAATCTATTACCCCACAGCCTTTTATGCAGACCTGTTCAATGCCATGGGAAAAAAAACGTTCCCCAGTTTTCATACCTATAAATTTGCCCTGGACAAAATAAAACAGACAGCGATTTTTAATATGCTTGATATTCCCCATCCAGAAACAAAAATTTTTTATGGAAGAAAACAAAAACAGAATATCCTTAAATCTTTTGCTTTCCCGTTTATTGCCAAGAAAGCCAGAGGATCCTCTAAAGGCAATGATGTGTACCTGATTCAAAACAACGAGGAGCTTTTACGCTGTTTAAAACACAAAGGCCCTGCCTATATCCAGGAATATCTTCCCATAGACCGGGATATGCGGATTATCATTATCGGCAAAAAAATCAGGCTCGCCTATTGGCGGATTGCAGCCCCGGACAATTTTAAAACCAATCTTTCCCAGGGCGGGGTCATCAGCTTTAAACCTCTGCCGCAAAAAGCCCTTGATCTTGCACTCACGACAGCTCTAAGATGTGGATGGGATGATGTGGGGATCGATATCATTGAACGAAATAATCAATTCTATGTCCTGGAAGGCAATATGAAATATGGAACAAAAGGATTCCGGGAAGCAGGTATCCATTATAAAAAAATGATGGTAAATCTGATCGTGGAAGAAAAGGTCTAAGCGTTATAACAACCCTGCATCCTGTTCATCCTCTTCCCATGCAGCAAGATATTTTTTGACGGCCGCATATTTTGATGATCCCCTGGGTTTAAAAAGCAGGTACCCAAGCTGCTCAATCCGGGTTTCAAGGCATTGAAAAAAAGCCGCTTCAACCTGCTTTATTTCAATATTGTTTTCATCCTTTGCTATCTTATCCAGCACAACCCCGGTCAAGTGTCCTTCCGGAACAAAAATATCACAGACGCTAGCATTCCATTCTTCGGGGAAATTGTTTATCTTCCACGGGCTTAACTTCTCAGGCCGTAAGATACTTTTATTTGCAGGATTGAACGGGGATTTGACAATCTTCATTTTCCGTTTATCAAACTGCATTAAAGTTTTTAAAAGTGCCTCTATATCATCTGAAAAAATCCACTCTTCAGGTTCCAGCAGGACAGGAGGGAATTCTTTGCTGGTGAGAGCATATTTGTACGGTCCCTTTTCTCCCCAAAACGTCTTAAACTCCTTTGAATTGGGGAATATTTCTCTTTTTATCAGTTCAACAACCATTTTAGAATTTTCATGATAAAAATTGCCTGGCTTTTTCATCGCCCATTTTACTGCTCTCCTGTTTATAAAATGTCTGTTACCGATCTATTACGCAGATTTTTTCTATAAATCAACCATAGAGCTTTGATTTATCCCTTGACCTTAAATTTCTATTTTGTTAACTATATCGACTTAATATGGTTAACGAACTAAAAAATATTAAAGAAGAAATATTAAAAATTCTTTATACGGCAAAGGGGAAAATCATCTCCGGGGTCAGATTAAGTGATGCCCTCAATGTTTCCAGGGTAGCGGTATGGAAACATATCAAAACATTAAAAGAACGCGGGTTTGATATTGAATCCCGGCCCAAAGGATATGTTCTGTTGAACCATGATGATCTTTTGCTGCCGTTTTGTTTTAATAAAGAATTTGAAAAGAAAACCTTCCATTTCCAGGAACTTGAAACCACCATGGATAAGGCAAAGATCCTGGCGAAAAATGATGCCCCTCATTTAAGTGTTGTCATTGCAGAAAACCAGACCACGGGCAGGGGACGGCTGAACAGGAAATGGTTCTCATCAAAAGGCGGGTTATGGTTTACTCTGATTTTAAAACCCAATACACCTCCTGTTCTTTCCTATATCTATAATTTTGCCGCCTCCTTAAGTCTTTCAAAATCCTTAAGGCAATTATTTGATGTAAATGTCAGTGTCAAATGGCCAAATGACATCTTATTGAATGGTCAAAAACTGGTCGGCCTTCTTTCTGAAATGGAAACCCGGGGGGATATGGTTGAATTTATTAATATCGGTATCGGCATAAATGTGAACAACTCTCCCCGGGAATATGAGCCCAAGGCTATTTCATTAAAGGATGTCTTACATAAGAATGTATCACGAAGGTTAATCCTGGAAACTTTTCTGGATGATTTTAAAAACCGGATTCAACCCCCAATTCAAACCATAAGTTGCCATCAGATCATTGAGCAGTGGAAAGAACAAACGTCAACCATTGGCAGCCAGGTCAGGATTGAAACAACTGAAACTGTAATTAAAGGGCTTGCCGTTGATGTAGATGAGACCGGTGCGTTAATGATTAAAGATAAAACCGGAGAAATAAAAAAAATAATATACGGAGATTGTTTTCATACATAGTGCCTGACCGAAAACCCCGTGTTTGGGCGAAAAGTTGCCCATATACAAGGCGCAAAAAATCTTGAAACCGGAGTGTACTACTGTACATGAGGATTTCAGGATTTTGCAGCAACGCAGTAGATGGGTGAGTTTTCGTTCAAACACTACATAAGAGAAAATTATGAACAGTTCAAAACAACTTAGAATGACTGTATATACGTCTTTATTTGTTGCATTTATTGCCATTGGGGCATTTATTGCCATTCCAATCGGTCCGGTTCCCATCGTCCTCCAGAATATGTTCATTCTTTTGGCAGGGATTATTTTAGGCCCTGTCTGGGGACTTGCCTGCGTGGCCATTTATCTTTTAATCGGCCTTGCAGGCCTTCCCGTATTCGCAGGCGGAACATCCGGTATCGGTAAACTGTTCGGACCAACAGGCGGTTACCTTTTGGGATATCTGCCTGCGGTTTTTGTCACTGCCGGCATTTCAAAAGGATTGGGCAGAAAAATGTCCTCGGACATTACTGCCATGCTGATCGGATCTTTGATTATTTATGCAGCAGGAGTTCCCTGGCTTAAGGTAGTGACCTCCATGACATATGAAAAAGCCCTTGCTGTCGGCATGTACCCTTTCCTGATCGGGGATGCACTTAAAATCATTGCTGCGGCATATATTGCAAAAATCTTAAGACCGGTCATCAAATTGTAATCCTAATCGCTAAATCAAATATCATGCAAGAATTAATTATCGACATAAACGCCATCTGCCACACCTTTTCCGATGGCTATGTAGGAATTAAAAATATATCCGTATCCATATCTAAAGGTGAATTTATTATTCTTGCCGGGAAAAACGGGTCCGGAAAAACAACCTTATTAAGACATTTGAACGGCCTTTTGCTGCCGGATTCGGGACATATTTCTGTCAATGGCCATGATGTTTCAAAACATCTTATTCAAACCCGTAAAACCGTTGGCATGGTATTCCAGGATGCCGATACACAAATCGTTGGAGACACAGTGTTTGATGAAGTGGCATTCGGCCTTGAAAACTTAAAAGTTAAACGGGCTGAAATCAATAAAAAGGTCACCTTGATTCTTGAAAATCTAAATCTTTTTCATTTAAAGGACCGGAGCCCTTCTACTCTTTCGGGGGGAGAAAAACGAAAACTTGCCATTGCCGGTATTCTGGTGATGGACCCTGAGGTGATTGTGTTTGATGAACCCTTTTCCAATCTGGATTATCCCGGAACCATCCAGGTTCTCTCCACGATCATTAATTTGAACCAGTCGGGCCACACCATCATTATTGCGACCCATGATGTTGAGACCATTATTTACGAGGCTACAAGAATCATCATTATGGAAAAAGGCCTTATTAAAGAAGACGGAGAGCCTGACAGTATTGTCAAATATCTGGAGTCTTATGGCGTCAAGGAGCCCTGCTCTTCAAAATTCGGACTGGGGTTACAACCATGGCTTCCATAACACCGTTCACATACAGGCAAGGGCAATCCTTACTGCATCTGCTTGATGTGAGATGTAAATTCTTCATCATATGTATCGTCAGCATGTCCATGTTATCTGCTCATCTGCCTGCCTGTTTTTTTTACTTCCTGATTTTACTTTTATTCTTTAAAAAAGCAGGTCTTAACTTCTTTGCGACCTTGAACAGCATTAAATATTTTATACTATTGCTCTTTTTTATTTTTATTGCCCGGGCACTGACTGTGAAAGGTGATATCATCTTTTCACTTTATGACATAACCATTACGGAACAAAGTTTGACAGAGGGATTTCTGGTGGCTTTTAAATTCTTTTTAGTGATGTTGACAGGCCTGCTCTTTTCTACAACCACCAAACCGTCTTCTGTTAAAAATGCTGTCCAGTGGTTTTTAAAACCGATTCCTTTTGTGCCTGAAAAACGGGTGGCTGTCATGATCAGCCTGTCACTTAGCTTTATGCCGGTCATTTTAAAGCAGGCAAAAGAAATATCAGACGCCCAGAAGGCACGATGTGCCAATCTTCAAAAAAATCCTGTAAAAAGAATCATTCGTCTTGTTTTACCCCTGTTAAAAAAAACCTTCATATCTGCGGACAGACTTGTTTTTGCGATGGAATCAAGATGTTATAATGACGACAGGACTGATCCTGAATTTTTACCTTCCGGAAAGGAAATCCCATTTCTTATCGGCAGTTTTATTATATCTTTAAGTCTTGCCTGGTTGTAAGCTTAAGATTATTTTTAGGTCATCTTTAACATTTCCCATTGATCATCATTCTTTTTTAATGTAAAATTCGAACCATAATATAGATTCATTACTATTTTGAATGAATCAAGATTAATAATATAATTTTCACGAAAAGGAGAGCTTATGTCCAAAATAGATGATCAATTCCCAGGATCAACCATGTTTGATCTGAGGGGGAAACAATCTGTCCGGGCAACATTTAAACTTTCCCAGAAAGCCATTGACGCCATCGGACTTGTCGCCATTCACATGGGAATAAAACAAAAATCTCTGTTTGATCACATTATAGAAGACATAGATGCTTTGGACAGCCTTGCAAAAACCATTCGGATCAAACAATTCAAAAAAATCCCCAGAAAACAAAAAACCTTTGTATTAAGCCGTAGAACCATTGAAGCCCTTGAGGCCATTTCCCGGGCTTACGGAACCCCCCGGGATGCACTTGTCGAATATTCGGTAAAAAAACTTGAATCCATTATCAGTGTTGAAAAAGCAAGGCATGAAGAACGAAAAATACTGCTAAAAGACATTATTGATCATTTCAACCAGGGAAAATCGCTTTACAAAAATGCCGTCAGCATTCTTGGCAAAGATGATCCCTTTTGCAGGCGCATTGAAAAAGCAGTCTTTGCCTGTCACAAAACAGAAAAAGAACTGGCTGTATTTATTAAAAAAAGCAAAGTTTTAGAAAAATTTTAAACCATAATAACCCTTATAAATCATTAAGGAGGAAACGTTGATTGAAGTTCAAAACCTGACCAAGAACTTTAAAGACTTCCGTGCTGTAAACAATATCAGCATGACAATCCGCAAAGGTGAAATTTTAGGTCTTCTGGGTCCAAACGGCGCTGGAAAAACAACGATATTAAGAATGTTAACCGGGTATTTCAGACCGAGTTCAGGCACAATAAAAATAAAAAGTTTTCAAATGCCGAAAGATGCCATAAGGATAAAATCCCTCATTGGATACCTGCCTGAATCCGCCCCTCTCTATCACAATATGCTGGTCTATGACTATCTGGAGTATATTGCTAAAATAAAAGGAATCGATGATAAGGAAAAACGATATGACCGATTCCTGCAATTATCAGATCTTTGCGGACTTTCTTCCATTATGGACAAACCCATTGCCACTCTTTCAAAAGGATTGAAACAAAGAGTCGGTCTTGCCCATGCCATGATGACCGATCCTGAAATTTTAATTCTGGATGAACCCACTTCCGGCCTGGACCCAAACCAGATTGCCGAAATAAGGGATATCATTAAAACCATCGGCAAAGAAAAAACCATTATTTTCTCTACCCATATTTTGAGTGAAGCCGAGGCAACCTGTGACAGAATTGCCATTATCAATAAAGGAAGAATGGTTGCCGATGATACAACAGCCAATCTCAAACAAAGTATCAAACAAAATTCCTTTATTAACCTGTCTCTTAAAGGGGCTTTAAAAGAGGATGCCGCTTCCCTGTTGAAAAGCATTCATTCAAACCTTGATATAAAAGAGGTTGAGCCGCTTGAAAAAGATCTTGTCTCTTTTGAGATCACCAATTCAGATGACAGGGATTTTAGATCAGACATATACCTTAAAATAAAAGAGACGGACTGGATCATTATACAACTTACAAAAGAATCCCAGGCCCTTGAAAAAATATTTCGAGAATTGACAAGGGAGGGAGCATAAAACCCATGAAACAGATAAAAATTATTGCCATTAAAGAATTCAAGGATTATTTCATCTCACCCATTGCCTATATTGTGATATCGCTATTTCTGATTGTAACGGGGTGGTTTTTCTTTTCCACATTTTTTATTTTTGGTCGGGCTGATTTAAGAGATTTTTTCTCTCTGCTCCCCATCACTTTTTCTTTTATCATCCCCGCCATTACCATGCGGCTGTTTTCCGAAGAAAAAAATATCGGTTCCTATGAAACCCTTTTGACCATGCCGGTATCTTTTACGGATATTGCTTTGGGTAAATTTTTTGCTGCCACCTTGTTTACGGCTTCCATGCTGATTCCGACCATTTCTTATCCGATCTTTATCTCCTTTATCGGTGAGATTGATTCAGGGCCTGTAATCGGTGGATACCTGGGTGCAATCTTTCTTGCTGCCGCCTATTGTTCTATCGGGCTGTTTGCCTCGTCTCTGACAAGAAATCAGATCGTTGCCTTCATCATTGGCTGCGCCCTGTGCTTTACCTTAACCATTCTTGACAAGCTCTTGTTTTTCATGCCGGCAAAAATTATTTGGGTTATAGAACACATTGGCGCCACTTCCCACTTCACTAATATCTCCAAAGGAATTATCGATTCCAGGGATATCCTTTACTTTGTGAGTGTGATCTTCATTTTTATTTTTTCAACCTATATTGTCATGCATGAGAAAAACTAAGGAGAAACAATGGGTAACTTTTCAATAAAAGAAAAATATTTCAAATTCATTTTATATCTTGTGGTCATTGTCTTGGTAAACATTGTCGGTATTACCCTGTTTTTCAGGGCAGACCTGACAAGCGACAAAATCTATTCTTTATCACCGGCAAGCCAGGATGTTGTGGCCACCCTGTCTGAACCCTTAAGCATTAAGGTGTTTTTCTCAAAAAATCTTCCGGCGCCCCACAATAATACAGAACGATTTCTCAGGGATCTTTTGGAAGAATACTCTGCAAAAGGCAAAAAATATTTTAATTATACATTTTATAATGTCACACCGGAAGAAGGCACCCTGACGGGAAAGACCGATGAAAACCGGGATATGGCACAAGATTACGGCATACAGCCCGTCCAGATCAGGATCATGGAAAATGATGAAATCAAATTTAAAAATGCCTATATGGGTCTGGTGATTATCCACGGGGATCTGATAGAAAAAATTGAAACCATCACCTCGACAAATGGTCTTGAATACCAGCTGACAACCGCTATCCAGAAAATGAACAACAAAGTGAGCGCTTTATTACGACTGGATAAGAAAGTAAACGTCACTATGTATTTATCCTCTTCCCTTAATGATATCGCCTCCCTGATCGGCCTTGATCAACTGCCGCTGTTAGGGAAAGCTGTCGCTGATACCATTGAAAAGCTCAACAATAAAAGCCTTGGCATTCTTGAATTTAAAGCAATTGATATTTCAGACAAAGAAAAACTTGATTTAATGGGTAAAGAACATGATTTAATGGCATTGTCCTGGCCTGGCATTCCGGAAAAAAATATTTTGGCTGGGAGTGGGGCCGCAGGGCTTGTTATTGAATTTAAAGGTAAAACAACAACACTTCCCCTGATCAGTGCCATGGAACTTCCCATCATCGGCACAACCTATCAAATGGCAGATCCGGCTGCTTTGGAAGAAGAACTCAATGCTATTGTGGAAAAACTGATCGGTATTAACAAGGATATCGGGTTCCTGGCAGATCACGGGACCCACTCCCTTATGCCGGACAGACTGGCCATGATGCAGGGAATGCCCTCGGAAGCCATGCAGGTGTTTAATACGCTTGTGTCGTCACGGTATTCAATTAAACCGATTGCTCTAAAAGACGGACCGATCCCCGATGGACTAAACGCTCTGATTATTGCAAGACCCACCCAGAAATTTTCAGATTATGAATTATTCCAGATCGACCAGGCCCTGATGAAGGGAACAAACATTGCTTTTATTTCAGACTCGTTTAATGAAATCATATCGCAACAGGGCGGCATGGGAATGCCGCCAAAGTATGAACCCATTGATACCGGTCTTGAAAAACTCTTGACCCATTATGGCGTAAGCATAAAAAAGGCCTATGTTCTAGACAAACAATCCTATAAACATCAGGCACCCCAAAATATGGGCGGTGGTGAACAAAACATTTATTTTGCCCCTATGTTAAAAGAAAAAACCATTAACAACACACCTGAATTCATGGATAATATCAAGGGACTCGTTGCCATGCAGATTTCTCCCCTTGAGCTGGTGAAAGAAAATATCGATAAAGACAAAATTGTGGCAACAACGCTTTTGTCTTCATCTGATGAATCATGGCTGATGGAAGGAAACATCAATTTAAACCCCATGTTCATCAGCCCGCCTGAGTCAAAAGATGAAATGAAATCCTATGATCTTGCCTATCTCCTTTCCGGTACCTTCACAAGCTATTTTAAAGGCAAAGCCATCCCTGAAAAAGATATAGGAGAAAAAGATATTAAAGAAGAAAAAAATAAACTTGAAGGCTTTACTGCCAGGCATACCTTTTTAGAAACCTCCAAGCCAGCCAAGCTGTTTGTTCTTCCATGTTCCCAGATGCTTCAGGATAATATGCTGGACCCTCAAGGCCGGACAACCAATGCCACCTTTATTTTAAACATCATTGACCATCTCAATGGTGATGATAAGATCGCCCAGTTAAGAAGCAAGCAGCAGACATTAAATCCGATTGCCGATACAACCCCGTTTGGCAGAGGCATTATTAAGGCAGTTAATATTATCGCTCTGCCTATCCTGGTCATCCTGTTCGGCTTTTTAGTCCTTGCCAGAAGAACGTCCAGAAAAAAGAAAATCGCCAGTCGTTTTAACGCTTAAGAGGAATAAACTTATGAAAAAAGAATACCTGATCCTGATCGCACTCATCCTGATATTGGGTGCATATCTTTTGTTTCATAAAGAGAATAAGGACAATTACATACTGCCGGAAATTGTAAAAATAGATGTTTCCAAAATCACCGGGCTCGTTATAGACAAAAAAGAAGGGCAGATAGAGTTTACAAAAAAAGAGGAGGGCTGGATATTGACGGACAAAGAATATCCTGCAGATTCACCTTCTGTCGAAAACATGCTTGATACTTTAAAAATATTAAAACTTTCCGCACTGGTATCTCAAAAAGGTGATCTGAAAAGATACGAACTTGACGATGAAAACCATATCAAGGTTAAAGCAATGAACGGGCAAGAGGCCATTTTTGAATTTACCATGGGGAAAACAGCACCGACTTTTAACCATACCTTTGTAATGTTGACAAATGATAAAAATATCTATCATGCCAATGGCAGTTTCAGGTCCTATTTTGACAAGACCGTGGAAGATTTCAAGAATAAAAAAGAGTGAGACCCTTTTTAAAAATAGTATATCAGCCTTACAAATGGATCATCGTCATTCCTTTTGTTTTCACTATTACCATGATCCTCGGGTTGATATGCATTTTTTCAGGACTTTTATTTAAACAGAGTGGCGTTAATACTATTGCCGTCATATGGTCGAAGCTTTGTTGCGCCATTGCTCCCTTGAAAGTTATCATCAAAGGCAAAAAAAACTATAGCAGGAACAAATCCTATGTGATTGTATCAAACCATCAGAGTATGGCAGATATCCCCGTGATTCACGGTCATCTTGGTTTGAAAATAAAATGGATAATGAAAAAAGAACTGAGGAAAATTCCCATTTTCGGATCCGCATGCCATCACCTGGGCTGTATCTATGTTGACCGGAAAAATCATGATGCGGCTATAAAATCAATCCGAAAAGCTCAAAAAAGATTATCTGAAACCGCTTCGGTTCTGTTCTTTGCGGAAGGAACAAGAAGCCGGAATGGAAAGGTGATGCCGTTTAAAAAGGGAGCATTTAAATTTGCCTGCGAGATGAACCTTCCCATATTGCCGATAACCATTAAAAACTCTTTGCATGTTCTTCCTTCCGATTCCCTTGATCTGATACCCGGTATGATCGAAATCATTGTTCACCGACCGATTCATATTTCAGGGCACCACATGGATCACCTTGACGACGTGATAGAACATACCCGCCAGATGATTTCCAGCGCGCTTTAATTGTTTAAATGGGTACAACAAATTTTGATAACCTGAAAAGGCGCTAACGCCGCTTTTCAGCGGGCGCGGCTTTTTGCGCTCCGCTGCAAGAGCATGGTTATGTGATCATTAAGCCTCAGAGCTGATAAGTTGCCCCTGCTCTGAGTACCGTGGTCGAAGAATTGAGTTCATTCTCAAATCTATCTATTGCATAATCGCATGTATCATGTGCTGAAAGAAAGACATGCTTAGGGCTTACAGCATTCAAATTGCCGATAGTACGTGTTAAATCCTCGTCTGTAAGTCGTTTCCAAGGAGGTTTGCCAGTACCCCAGATCATTTGCACCTTTAGACCTGGTTTGCGAAGACGGCTATCGGTTATAGGAAAGTGCAGGCTGCCTCCAATGGCGTATATCGGTTCGTCAGACAGGCGTTTGACCATCTGAACAATAACTTCAATGGTTGGATGGCCACATCCCGTAAATACTACCAGCCCCTTATCTTTTAGACGGGCCACAATGGCCTGCTCTTCAGTCCATCCCATCAGGAAAAGGCTCCTTGTCAATGGACCGGTTGAGGCGACTCCTGCTGCCAGCATTCGGGGACCCTCGATCACCTCGGTTTTAAACCCCGCGGCATTGGCTTCGGCGGGTAAAAAACAAGGGAGCCCTTCAGTTCCTCCAATCTCTTGTGGCACAGTTACTTTATTTTCCCGGGCAGCCTTGAAGCCACCCATGTGGTCGCAATGGAGATGTGATATCGCCAGAGCATCCACTTGGTCCATCTTGAAACCCAATTTTTTTGCATTATGGGCCAAAGCGGGGTTTTCCGGACCAAACCCTACATCGAAGAGCAAAGATCCAAGATCGGTTTTTATCAAATAGGACACCCCAGATGCACCAAGAAAGTCTTTATCCACTTTTTGTTCTACAAGGACAGTTAGTTCAAAATTATCAAGTTGAGGCATTTCTAAAGGTTCAGCACATTCCATTCGTTTTTTATTAATCTTCAGTGATTTCGTGATGTTTTATCTATAGCGGCCATTTTTGACTAAAAGAATGGGAAAAAGAACAGGGGAAGACAAACCTATAATCGGCCACCAGGCAGGAGAAATACGATATGACATTTGAATCATCCTTTCTTATTATCCTTGGTTTCAAGCGTAGCTCAAAATTTCGGCTCCAGTCACATAACCCCTAAGCCGCGCGAGGTACAAGCGTCGGCTTGAGGGATAGGTTAGCTTCCCGTCTTCTTCATTCCCTTATCAGTTCTATCAATAATTCTAAGTAGTTTAATCTTGTTTTTAGCGCTGGTTTCTCTATTGTAACTTTGAACCACATATTTTCTATGTTTGCCGATTGACTCGAAATATACTGAATTAAATGCAGAATATGCTTTGCGTCTCACTTTGGCATTATTGTGATTAAAATACTCAAATATAGCAGGAAGTACTTCTTCTCCAGTTAGGCTACCTTTGCTACCCAATAATCCGAGCTTGAGTCGTATTTGATCAATCGAATCCCCTTCCAGTCTTTCGATGAAAGGATCAAGGTCATGTCGTATGCCGTATGAAAAAGATAGGATTAAGCTGTCAATGAATGCTTGGTGGGATTTTTCTCTTAGTGAAAATAGTCCTTCTATGAAAGTTATAATATCTTTTTTCTTCAAAAAATCTTTAGATTTAATCAAACTTTTTGGAACTCTCCATCTCCTTCTTTTCTGGTTTCGCTGTAGATAAAGATCAACTATTTGTTCTGGCATTCTTTTTACTAGACGGGCCCATATTGATTGTTTAGCATCAATAGTTGTGTTTTTTGTTTCTAATATGCGAACAAGTGTATCTGTATCTAGTTCCTTTACTATTTCTTGAAAAATAACGGAATATTTTTTCTTGAATGAGACAGGTAATCTTTCATCGGATAATATATTTATAACAATTTGATGTGATTGGTCTTTTTCCTTCTCTTTGAAATACTTGTAATAAGCTATTCTATAACTAGGGTGACGAAATCTAAGCTCAGCGTCTTCAAATGCTGTCAGTTTGTTACTTTTCCCGATAAAACTACTAAAATGTTCTTCATCCAAATTATCGAAAAGCTGGAGTCCGTGGTCTAACTTAAGCGTTCCACCGAGAGACAGAGCAGCAAGGATTGAAATATCATTGTCATCAAAAGCGTTCATCCACGATATAACAACACTTTCAATTCTTTTTGATCTTTCCACTAGGTTTTTCAAGAGCTTTTTGGAAGAGCATTCATGAAGCTCATTGACAAAAACTGCAATATTATGTGGAAATCGTAATGCATTTACTACCATTTCTTCGTGAGTGATTACGAAATCAAATGACGTTTTTGAAATTAAGCCTAACCTTAGCTTTCTGCAGAGATGTTTTGATAAAATATTTTTAAGAGTATCTGTAGAATAAGATCCTTCTTGGATCAGTGTATTTTCATTCTCCTCGATATATTCATTTAATTCCCCTGCTTTCTTCGCATCTGTGAAGATATGATCTCTTGATGTGAGAATTATATAATTGCTCTTCAATAGTGAAGAAATCACTTTGGATTTCTTATTGATAGAATGGTACTTTGTCTCACCAAACACATATGAGCCACCCTCTAGTCAATAGGCAATAAAATTTTTTAGGGAAAAAGCCATTTTCCTTTAATATAGCGTTAACAAAAAGAATCTCCTGACTTAAATTCAAAAAATGTAGTCTTTAAACCTGCTACAAACACATA